>NZ_JAFLNG010000041.1 GCF_017427025.1 Streptomyces sp. FH025 | reverse complement strand
CCGGAGACAAGGTCGAGAAGCCACCCGGCAGAGCCCCCCAGGCCCCGCCGCACGGCACGAGACCACGGGACGTGGCGCAGCTTGGTAGCGCACTTGACTGGGGGTCAAGGGGTCGCAGGTTCAAATCCTGTCGTCCCGACTGTGAAGTCGGTTGTGAGAGCGGGTACTCGGGAAACCGGGTGCCCGCTCTTGCTGGTTTGTGGGCTGGGCTTGCGGTCCCCATGTGGTCCCCGGGGGTGGCCGTGGGGCTGTGGCCATTCGTTGCTTCGGTGGCTGTTGCGCGGGGTGTCCTTTGATCTCAAGGTGTGGTGCGTTACGTCCTTGCTGATCGCCGGAGCAAGGCGTGGTGGCGCACTTGACCTTCGGTCAAGTGCGCCGGGTGTCAGTCAAGTGGGTCGAGGCGGTAGGTATCGGGGCACTTCTCGGGACTTCCTGGCACCTACTGTTCGCCCTGGAGCAGCTTGGGCCGCTTCGAAATGGCTGACCTGTGGAAATTTCGGAGCGGCGGTAGTTGCGGAACGTCACCACCGGCGGTTGATTCGACCGTCGCGTTGGAGCTCCTCAAGGTGATGAGTGAGAGCTTGGCCGGCTTCCAGGATCCGGAGGACGTCTGGGTGGAAGTAGCGCTGGGTGGTGGTGATGAGCCGGTGGCCTGCGATTTCCTTGAGGATGTGCGGAAGGATGCCGGTGTCGGCCATCCAGGTAAGGCCGGTGTGGCGCAGGTCGTGGCGGCGCAGGTGTTCGTAGCCGAGGCCCCGGGTGACGTCGTCCCAGTGGGCGGCGTCGCGCAGGACTGCGGTGCTGATGCGACCGCCGCGCGGGCCGGTGTAGAGGCGGGCGTCCGGGTCGCCTCGCGTCGCTTGGAGCGCCTGATGATGAGCGGGCGCAATGGTTCGATGATCGGGATGAGGCGGGCGACCCTACCCTTGGTGTGCTTGTCGACCAGGCCGCCGGGAGCGGGGGTGGTCTGTCGGCGGCAGGTCAGGAGCCACTTGTCGGTATCGACGTCGCGGGCCCGGACTCCGGAGACCTCGCCGATCCGAGTGGCAGTGCAGGCGCTGTGGACGACGACATCACCCCATCGCGATAGCGGTTGTATGAAGCCGACCAGGGCATCGGCGAGTTCGGCCTTCGACTTCACGCGGATCGCCGGCCAGGTCTCCTCCAGCCAGCCACGCACCGCCTCGGGATCCTGCTCGACGGCCCGCTTGTCCGGACTCTGGAACGACAGCCCCCAGCGGCACAGGTACTTGCCCACCCCCGGCTCGGTCAGCCGGACCCAGTACAGCTTCGCGATCAGCGCACCCACCTTGGAACGCGTCCACAACCGCCCCGAAAACACCAGGTCACAGGGCTAGTGGTCGAGTACGGCTTGCCGCACCGCAGCCTGCCCGGCCTCGGACAGCACCTGATGCTCCCCGACCCGCCGCCCGCACGGACGCCCGATCAGCGCCTCACGCCCGTCGTCCAGCCACTTCGCCCACCAGCGGTCCATCGCCCTTCAACGAGACCTTGAACACCGCTGTGACGTCCTCACGGTCCTGGCCCTCCGCCAGCGCGGCCACCGCCCGCAGCCGCAATGCGTCCTGCGCCGACGGTGACAAGTGCCGCGCGTCCTCGAACAGTTCACTCACGCGGTATTCAACGACCGAGAACCCCTACCGTTTCGGACGATCGACCTGGCCATCCCCTGGGTCCGCTCCGGCACCTGTCGCCAGGCTGGCGTACCTCGACAGAAGTCGGCTGGCTCACCGGAGCGGCCGTGTTGCCCATCACGGGTAGCGAGGCCTTCACGGGCGGTCAACTACAACGAATGGCGTTCAGTCAGTACCAAGGCCATTGCCTCGATAAGGTGTGACGATCTGGTGCATTAACAGGGGTGGGACATGAGCAAGCTGCACGTCAGGTACGTCCGCAAGGCGATCGAGGACCGGTTCACCGACCTTATCGACATGAAGGACAAGGCGAAGGTCGCGGAGAAGGACCATGTCCAGGCGTTCCTCAGCCGCGGGCTGGCCGCACTCGCCGTGCAGATCGAGCACCCCTGCAGTGACCGCATCGCAGCGACCAGGATCTTCGATGGCGACGACGACCGCGGCCTCGACGCCATCGCCGTCGAGGTGAGGGCTCCGCAGCCGAGGATCTGCCTGGTACAGGCCAAGTGGAGCGACAACCTGAAGGGTGGTTTCGGAGAGACCGAGGTCGACCGGATGTTCCGCGGCCTGAACAGGATGCTCGACCTTCAGTACTCCAAGTTCAACAGCCGTTTCCAGCAGTTCGTCCCCGAGATCGAGCAGGCCTTCGAGATCGGCACACCGAAGATCACACTGGTTCTCGCACTGATGCGTACCGCTCCACTCGACGAGGGCACTCGGGAGCTCATCAAGGAGAAGCTCGCCGAGCTGAACCAGGTCGAGGAGATGGTCGACTACAAGGTCCTGGACCTGCGCGATTTCCACCGTGCCATCCTCGGGGACGCGGCTGCCCCGAGGATCGACGCTCGGGTCCGGCTGGACGGCTTCGTACAGGAATCGACTCCGTACAAGGCCCTGTACGGGACCATGACCGCCGCAGATCTCGCCGACCTCTACAGCGAGCACCGGCGCGGCCTCTTCGCACGCAACATCCGCGACAACCTTGATCTGACCGACGTCAACATCAAGATCAGGAACACCTTGCTGGAGGAGCCGGAGCACTTCTGGTACTTCAGCAACGGCATCACCATGCTCTGCGAGACGATCAAGCCGGTTGGCAAGGCGGTCCCTGGCAAGGTCGGAGACTTCCAGCTCATCGGCGCCAGCGTGGTCAATGGCGCACAGACGGTGAGCGCCATTCACAGGGCGTACACCGCGGATCCCGACACCGCCCAGTACGGCAGGGTCATGGTGCGCCTGATCTCCCTGGAGGACTGCCCGCCCGGCTTCGGCGATCACGTCACCACGAACACGAACACACAGAACCCGATCGAGGAGCGCGACTTCAAGTCCCTCGACAAGGTGCAGGTCCAGCTCCGTGACGACTTCGCCCTGATGCTGCACCTCAGCTACGTGATCAAGCGGGGCGAGGCTGTGCCGCCGCCGGAGCACGGCTGCTCGATGGCGGAGGCTGCCGAGGCGCTGGCCGCCACGAACCCGAACGCACAGCTCGCCGCATTGGCCAAGCGTGATCAGAATCTCGCCGGCCTCTGGGAGGACAAGACCTACCAGGAGATCTTCGGGCCAGCCCCGAATGCCTTCCGGGTGTGGCGCTCGGTAGAGCTCCTCCGCGAGGTGCGGGCCCAGCTCCAGAATCTCCGGGACGGGCTGCTGTGGAGGGCTGACGCGGCGGCCTTCTACGGAGACCTCCTGGTCACCCACATCGTCTTCCGCCGACTGGACACCCGGTCCATCGAGGACCCGACCTACCACTGGCCACGGGAGCTCGCTAAGGTTCCCGCATTGGTGCGGGACGCTCTTGCCTGGTCGCTCGCCGCGATCGACGAGGAGTACGGAAAGTCCAGCCACATCATCGCCGCGGTGCGGAACACGGAGCGGATCGAGCGGGTCGTCCGCGCCGCCCTGCGCGGGCTCGACTCCGGCAGTGGAGCTCCGGCCCTGGGGGAGGACTACCAGGTCACTGAGGTCGAGACGCGAGGCCGGCAGGTCAACGCCGTCACCACCCTGATCGCGAACGGCCGCATCGCGGATGGCACGGTCCTGGAGTTTCGACCGTACAGCAAGCCCGAGCGTCGCGACATGGCGGAGTGGCTGGCGGAGGACCCCAGGCGGTCGTTGGCCACGTGGAGCAACGCAAACGGCCGTCAGCCCCTGCAGTGGCACGCGGACGAGGGGTGGTACTCGCCCAGTGGTCTAGCCAAGGAGATGCGCCGCCTGGCATCCGGGACGACGTCGTCCGTCCAAGGCACGCTGCGCTGGTTCGTCCCGGGTGAGGGATCTCTCGATGAGCTGGCGCTGGCGGTTCGGCTGGAGGAAGGGCTGGACGTGGGGGACGAGCCAGCGGGTAGCTGACGTCCACGGCGCGTGCGGTGGCAGCGACGGCGGTACGGCAGGTTCCTCGGCATTGTCAGTGCCTCGCAGTAAGCTCGCGCCGCACCGCCGTCCTGTTTGATCTTGGCCTGGCCAGAAGCGCCGTCGGGCATGCCGTCCCGGCCGTAGGATCGCACGTGGCGGTTGTGATCGCGCACTCGCGAACCTGCCTGACCGCGACGCCGCCCGCACCACTGAGCACAAGGAAGAAGAGCAGCACGCCGATGGAGGAACTGACCTTGGACCTGGACATCCCGCAGCAGCCCGAGGACGGTGCGGAGCCTGCGGCGGAGGACACCCAGCCCCTGGTCACGGCCCTGGAAGAGGGCCAGGTCGTCGACTACATCAGCGGTGACGCGATCAAGGAGACGGCGAAGGAGAAGGTGCGGCAGCGCATTGCCCGGGCCCTCGTCCACGAGCACGGTATCGACCCCCACGACATGGCCCGCGACTTCTCCGTCACGGTGAGTGAGGAAGGCGCCCCGCGCAAGCGGACGAAGAAGGCCGACATTGCGATCTTTGAGTCGGGGATGCCACACACCACGGCGAACCTGCGCCGGGTCGTCGTCTGCAAGCAGGAGCCCAATCGCGGCAAGAACGTCGTGAAGATCCGCGAGCCCGAGCAGGCGGAGAAGGACCTTGCTGAGCTCCAGGAGCTGATGGGCAACGAGGACCGGCCTAACTGCGCGGACGGCATGTGGACCGACGGCGTCGACTTCTTCTTCCTCAAGAAGGTGGTCGGCGACTTCGGGGTGACCTTCGAGGACCGCAGCGACTGGGAGGTCGCCGACGGCACCATCGGTAGCCGGACCGTCGCCTCGCACCAACGGCTGCGCCAGGCCGACCCGGAAATGCTCAAGATCGCCTTCCGGCGCTGCCACAACTACATCCACGGCAACGAGGGCATGCCGAAGGACGCCGCGTTCTGGCAGTTCCTCTACCTGCTGTTCTCCAAGATGTACGACGAGCGGGTCAGCCGCGGCACCGGGGGGGGACGGTTCCGTACCGGCCTGAAGGAGATGTTCGACAAGGACGGACGCGCCGCCATCAGCATCCGCGTCAAGGAGCTCTTCGAGGACGTCAAGACCGAGTACAAGGACGTCTTCAAGCCGAGCGACGAGATCACCCTGTCCGACCGCGCGCTCGCCTTCATCGTCAGTGAGCTTGCCCCGTACGACCTGACCGGCACCGATGTCGACGCCAAGGGCATCGCGTACCAGGAGCTCGTCGGCACCAACCTGCGCGGCGACCGGGGCCAATACTTCACCCCGCGCGGTGCTGTCAACCTGATGGTGGAGATGCTCGATCCTCAGGAGGACGAGACCGTTCTCGACCCGACGTGCGGCACCGGCGGCTTCCTCCAGGCCACGCTCAAGCACCTGCGCGACAGCTGGAAGAAGGAAGCTGGCACCTTCGGCTTCCCCGACACCGAGGAGGAGCGCGAGCGCTACGGCGACCGGCTCAAGGCGTACGCGGAGAAGCACCTGGTCGGCGCGGACTTCGATCCGTTCCTGGTACGGGCGACGACCATGGCGATCATGACGCTTGCGCAAACCACCGGCAACGTCTTCCACATGGACTCCCTCGCATTTCCGCGCGGGCACCTCGCTGGCGTGGAGCCGGCGAAGAAGAAGGTTCCGCTGGGCAAGACCGTCGACGTGCTGCTGACCAACCCGCCGTTCGGAGCGGACATCCCGGTCAGTGACGAGTCAGTCCTCGGCTCGTTCCGTGACGGCATTGCCAAGTCATGGGGACGGAACAAGGAGACCGGCGAGGTCGAGGCGAGCAGCACCAGTACGCCGACGAGCATGGCGCCGGAGCAGCTGTTCATCCAGCGGGCCATCGAGTGGGTCAAGCCCGGCGGCAGGATCGGCATCGTCCTGCCCAACGGCATCCTGTCGAATCCCGGGCCGACCGACGAGGCGATCCGCCGGTACATCCTGGAACACTGCTGGGTGCTCGCGAGCGTCGAGCTGCCTGTGGAGACGTTCGTCGTCGACGCCAACGTCAACATCCTCACCACGCTCCTCTTCCTGAAGCGGAAGACCGAGCAGGAGGTACGCAACCACCGGATGGGGACGGAGAAACCGTACCCGGTCTTCATGGCGGTGGCCGAGAAGGTCGGCTTCGACCGGCGCGGAAACGACCTGTACAAGCGTGAGTCCAACGGGGATATCATCCTGGAGACGGAGGTTGTGATGGAACGGCTCCGTATCCGGGGCAGGGAGGTAACCCGGCCGCTGAAGCGCAGCAAGCGGGTCATCGACAACGACTTGCCGGTGATCGCGGAGAAATACCGGGAGTTCCGGGCCAAGCATCCCGTGCCGGGTGTGGACGCACGCAAGGTCGCGGGGGCGGGCGCGTGAAGATCGCGAGCCTTTCCAACCCGGTGATGTCCAGCTGGCTCGCGGAGCAGGGGCTGAGGCTGGATGCCTCGCCGTATGTCTCGGGCTCACTTAAAACCAAGAAGCTGCTGGAGCAGTTGCCGAAGATCGAGCCGCTGGCGGGCCTGACGCGCGGGCACAACGGGGGAATTTTCAACGGCCCCATGTTCCGCAGGGTCTATCTCACAGACCCCGAACACAGCGTGCCGTTCCTCGGCACGAAGGACATGATGGCGGCCGACCTCACCGGGCTGCCTCGGCTACGGAAGTCGGATGCGGAGTCGGCGACTTTGTCGTACCTCCGGCTCAAGCCGGGGATGACACTCATTTCGTGCTCAGGGTTCAATGCTGGCCGAAGGTCGTACGTCCGGCCTGACATGGGCGACTGTTGGTCGTCGCAGGACACTCTCAAGGTCGAACCCGATCCGGAGAAGATCAAGTCCGGCTATCTGTACGCGTTCCTCCTCAGCCGGTTCGGCGAGTCGCTCGTACGCGGATCGGTGTATGGGTCGGCTGTGAAGCACATCGAGCCGCATCACATTGCGGGGCTTCCGGTGCCACGACTCGGTGCGGATCTCGAAGGGCGGATTCACCGTCTGATCGAGAGCAGTGCGCGGCTACGGGCACAGCACCAGGCGGACCTGGTGGCAGCGACCAAGGACTTCTTCGAGAGCAACGGGCTGCCCGAGCTGAATGAGCTGCGCTGGCACCAGCAGGAGCGGGATCTCGGGTTCGAGGTTGCAAGCATTGAGTCGGCCTCGCTACGAGCGTTGAACTTCGCGCCGCGAGCTCAGCGATTGATCGAGAAGTTGGGGTCGGTATCCGGCCGATCGCTCGGCTCGATCTGTGAGGGAGGAACCCTGCGGACAGGTGCCCGGTTCAAACGCATCGACAGTGACCCGGGGCACGGTGTCCGCCTCATCGGCCAGCGTCAGTCCTTCTGGCTGCGTCCGGAAGGGCGCTGGATCAATGAAGCGCAGGCTCCCGACGACATTCGGGTCATTGATGAAACAATCCTGATCGCGGCGCGTGGCACCCTCGGCGAGAACGAGGTGTACAGCCGATCGATCTTCGTGACTGGATCCTGGCTGAAGCACGCATACAGCCAGGACTACGTCCGCCTCATCAGCGGTGACTCTGAAGTCTCCGGTGCTTACCTGTTTGCCTTCTTCCGTTCGGAGGCAGCATTCCGAGCCCTTCGTTCCTTCAGCGTAGGAGGCAAGCAACAGGAATATCACCCGCAGTTCCTGCGTGAACTGCACATCCCGCTTGCGCGCCCCGCCGACCGCGCCCGTATCGCCGAAACTGTCCGAGGCGCCTACAAGAAACGCGACCGCGCCGACGTCCTCGAAGACAAGGCCCTCGCGCTGCTCACCACCGCCATCGAGGAGGCCGCTGGCTGATGGGTGCCAGGATCGTTGCAGTTGGGGAGGCCGTCAACGATGCCGAGCGGAGGGTGATCGCGCACCTGCGTGATCACGCCCCCGACGACTGGACGGTCCTGCACTCCGTCGAGATTCCGCACCACCCGAACGAGTTGTTCGAAGTCGACCTCGTCGTGGTCACCGGGCACTGCGTGTACGTCATCGACGTCAAGGGCACTCGGGGCCGCATCGAGGTCGACGGCAGGAAGTGGTATCCCTCCCGCCGGGCTCCGTTCCGCTCCCCGCTGCCGAAGCTGCGCGGGCATGCCAAGCAACTCAAGACGATCCTGGAGACGGCGCACCGGCCGCTGTCCCGGCTTTACACCGACGCGCTCGTGGTGCTGCCCTACCCCGACGCCCTGCTCGTCGACCGGTCGCCCCAGCAGCAGGATGCACGGGACACCGTCGCGCTGCCCGACCTGATCGGGCGGCTCGCGGACGTGAGCCGTGTCCCCACCTCCACCAACCGGTTCGACACGGACATCTCCGCGCACCACGAGCTGATCGTGCGTACGGTCCAGGGCTCGTCCCGACCGCCTTCCGGCCCACTGCAGTTCGGCAGCTGGGAGGTAATCGAGCGACTCGGTGAGACCTCCCCGGAGGAGAGCGGTGACGGTATCCACCGTGAGTACCGGGCGAAGAACGCGATTGCGCCGCAGGGGTCGGGCACGGTCCGGCTCTCCGTCCGCAAGGCCGACCCGTATGCCCCAGAAGCCGAGCGGCTGCTGCAGCAGAAGCGGATCGGCATCGCGTACGAGGCGCTCGGCAAGCTGCCCTCGCACCCGAACATCGTCGGCGTGCGGGACTTCTTCCCTGATGACGACGAGGGCGTCTTCGTCACCGTCTACGACGATGTGCCCGGGCACGCGCTGACGCTACACCTGACCGGGGCCGCCGACCCGCTGACCGCGGACGCGAAGCTGCGAACGATCCGACACATCCTGATGGGCCTCGCGCACACGCACCACTGGCACATCGCGCACCGGGAGCTGAACCCGTCCACCGTCCTGATCGCGCAGGACGGCCGGGCGATGCTGACCGGTTTCGAGTACGCGAAGACAGCGCAACGCCGCGCGCACACCGTGATGCGGGAGGCACACCAGTCGGCCGACCGCGCCTACCTGGCGCCCGAGTGCCACGCCGACCCCTCCGCGATGGGGATGAAGGCCGACATCTACGCCGTCGGCGTCATCGGATACCAACTGCTCACCGGTGAGCTGCCCTTCACCTCGGCGACCGAGCAGGCCGGTGCGGCCGGGCGGCTGCCGGTCAGTGGTCTGGAGGCCGCGCAGGTCCGGGTCGAGCTGGCGCACTGGCTGCAGAAGCTGTGCGCGACAGCTCCGGACGACCGGCCGACCGCCGTTGAGGCGCTGCGGCGGCTCGATCTCGTCATGGGTGCGCGGAACGCGCCGGCCAAGCGGATCGGCTCCTCCTCGTCTGCCGCACGGCCGCAGGCCCCCGCGCCGCATGCACCGGACGGTCCGCGTGGCCCGGAGTTCTTCAAGGAACTCCCAACTGATTTTCAGCTCGGCACGAAGTACCTGGTGCGCAACCGGCTGGGGCGGCCCGGTTCGTTCGGGGTGGCGTACCGGGTCTATGACACGATAAGGAGTGTCGACCGGGCGGTGAAGCTGGTCCTGCGGGACAGGGACTCCGTCCTGGAGCGGCTGCGCCGCGAGGCGGACGTGCTGCAGCGGCTGCAGCACGCGCCGCACCCCAATGTGGTGGCGATGGTCGACGCGGACCGGTTGCTGCCGCCGGACGAGTACCCGTACCTGGTCTTCGAGTTCGTCGACGGCAAGGACGTCGCCGAGGTGATCCGCGGTGGTCGGATGGGCGCGGCGGACGTGCTGCGGCTCGCGATCGACACGGCCCGTGGGCTGCGTCATATCCACGAGCGCGGGGTGTGGCACTGTGACATCAAGCCGAGCAACCTGCTGTGGACCGACGACGGCGTCAAGCTGATCGACTTCGGGATCGCGAAGACCTCGGACTCCTCCGAGGGGCACAGCTACACCAGTCCGCGCTATACCCCGCCCGACCTCGACCAGGTCCCCGCGAACGGCACCGGGTACACCGACCGGGACCTGTTTGGTCTCGGAGTCACCCTGTACGAGGCGCTGACCGGTGGCCAGTACCCCTGGGAGGGCGTCGGACAGCCGTCGCCCGGGGTGCGGCCGCTCGATCCGCGCACCGCGTTCAGCGGATTCGGTGACCTGTCGCCTGGGTTCGCCGAGATCATGCTGCGGGCGATCTCCCCGTACCGGGGCGAGCGGTTCACCACGGCCGAGGAACTGCTCGGCGCGCTGGAAGCTCTGGAGTCGGCGCGCGTCGCTCCCGCACCGGCTCTGCTGCCCGTACTTGAACAGCGACCGTCCGCGTTGCCGACGGTCACCGCCGGTGGTCAGGGCACTCCGCCGGAGCCGAACAGCAACCCGTTCGTCGCTCACCTGCAGACGCTTTACAGCCAGAGTCGCCGCAGCAATCGGGGCACCCGTGGCCTCGACCCGCACTCCATGTCCGTGTACGTCGAGACGGCTCTGGACCGCGAGCTCGTTCCCGCGCTCCGGGCGGGCCGGCACGCGCTGGTCGTGGTGACCGGTAACGCGGGGGACGGCAAGACCGCCTTCCTGGAGAGCTTCGAACGTCAGGCCCGCGAGCTCGGCGCCGAGTTCGGGCCGTCCCGCTCCAACGGCACCGACTTCACTCTGGCCGGGCACCGGTTCCGCACCAACCACGACGGAAGCCAGGACGAGGGCGATACCAGCGGGGACGACGTCCTCGAGGAATTCTTCGCACCGTTCGCCGGGGCCGACGAGACGGTCTGGCCGGCCGGGAGCGAGACCCGGCTGATCGCCATCAACGAGGGACGGCTGGTCGACTTCCTCAGCCATCACCACGACCGCTTCCCGCACCTCGCCAAGCTGGCCAACCTCGGCCTGGCGGGAAGCGCCACGGGGCAGGCCGTCGCCGTGGTGAACCTCAACGCGCGGGATGTCGCTGCCCGCCCGGTCGACGGCACCGGTGGGCCGCAGGACGGGGAGTCGCTGCTCGAGCGCATGCTCGACCGGATGACGCACGACCAGTTCTGGGAGGACTGCGAGAACTGCGACCTCGCCGCCATCTGCTACGCCCGGCACAACGCCCAGACCTTCCAGCACCCCACCGCCGGTCCCCAGGCCGGGCGGCGGCTGCGACGCGTCTACGAGCTCACCCAACTCCGCGGGAAACTCCACATCACCCTGCGAGACCTGCGCTCCGCGCTCGCCTACACCCTCACCTCGGGCCGCGACTGCGCCGAGATCCACCAGCTGTACGCGGCCGGCGAGACCCAGCAGATCCTGGACAGCTTCTACTTCTCCGCCCACCTGGGCACCCCGCCGGCCTCCGACGGCACTCCGCTGGAACGCGACCGGTTGCTCTCCCTGCTGCGCGAGGCCGACGTCGCGGCGGTGCCCCAGCCTCAGTTGGATCGGCGGCTCGACTACGCCGGGCTGCTCGAGGACGGGGCGCTGGTCACCGTCGACGGGCGCGGCGACCGCGACCGCGTCCTGCTCGGCCAGGAGTTCGCGCAGCTCGGCCGGTCGGCCACCGAGCGTGCCTCCCAGGCTGCCACCCACCGCCGGTACGTGGACACGGCCCGCCGTCTGCTGTACTTCGAGCTCCATGACGAGGAGCGGGCCCAGCGGATGCTCCCCTACCCCTCCGTGCTGCGCTTCATGGAGCTGCTCTCCCGCCCCACGGACGCCGGCACCGAGGAACGGGACAGCATCCTGCGGGCGCTCAACCGCGGTGAAGGGCTCGTCGTACCCGAGCGGATCGGGGACGCCCTTGCGCTGAAGGTACGTGACGTTCCGGGCGGCACCATCCGCAGCTTCCGCCGGTTCCCCGCCGAAGGATTCCGCCTCGAACCCGGGTCGGCGCCGGCCTCGCCGTACATCGAGTCCGGACGCACCTCGCTGCGCCTCAGCTACCGTGACCCGGCCGGCAACCAGGGCGGCACGGCCGAACTCGACATCCGGCTCGACCTGTTCGAACTGCTCCGGCGCTTCGAGCGCGGCTATCGGCCCTCGGTCACCGACCTGCAGGGACAGCAGCTCGCCCTCGCCGTGTTCAAGAATCGGCTCGCCGCAGTCCCGTACCAGGAGGTCCTCCTCACTACGCACGGACACGACCTGCGGCGGATCCACCGCACCGAGGACTCCGTACTGCACATGGAAGAACTGACAGCGCGGGTGAACGACGGCGACCAGCCGGGTGCGGACGCCGCCGGGGTGGAGGAGACGACATGGCGCTGAGCGGATCCCTGGGAACGTTCGCCCATCCGGGTATCAGCCGGATCGACTACAAAGCGCTGGACATGGACCGTGTGCTCACCGCGCTCCTGGCCCGCCTGTGGCACGGCGGCATGCCCAGCAAGATCAGCCGGGCGAACACCCTCGACGTTGACGTGTTCGTCAAGCTGTTCCTACAGCATCCGGAGGTGTTCAAGGGCTTCGACCGGGAGGCCACCACTCGCTGGACCTCCACGCACCTCCTGGACCTGGTCAACCGGGGAAAGGCAACCGAGGCCGTGGCCAGCCCCCGGCCGCTGCACGGATTCACCTACCGCTTCCGCAACAGCCGCAAGTCCCGCCCGTACGGGGCCGACGAGCAGCTGTACGAGATGCTCGCGGAGAACGAGGGGGCGCTGAAGGGGCTCCGCGAGTTCTTCTTCTCGGATGTGGACCGCTCCACCGGCGAGATCACTCCTGGTCCGGGTACAGACGTGGAGACGCAGGCGCTGCTCCACCTCGTTCAGCAGGCGGGCAAGCAGATGCAGGACCGGGCCGACACCAGTCGGCCCCGTACGCCCTACCCGCCGCTGTGCGCGGAACCGGCGCGGCAGCTCTGCAAGGACGTCATGCGGCTGCTGTACCACCAGGACCACATGCCCCGCACCGTCCTCGTGGACTACCTGAAGATCCTCTTCGCCTTCCACCTGTCCCTCTACCACCTGCGCATGATGAAGCTGCTGCCCGCAGTGGTCGAGGCCGGCGCGGCCTCCGCCGCCTGCCGCAAGGGGCACGAGAGCGCGGAGGCCGCAGACCGCTGCCCGTATCGGGCGCGGCTCTTCCTCGATGTCGAAGGAGTGCCCGGAACCCCGGCCGCCGCGCTGGCCGAACGCAGCGCGGAGATCTGGTACCGGCGCGTTCCCCGCTTCATTCAGGCGACCTACCAAGTGAAGAAACTCGACGAGTTCTCCGATCACCTGGCGCTCAAGACCACCAAGCTGAGCCACCCGGCCGGGCGGAGCTACTTCACCCCGGAAGAGGCCCTGCAGCGGCTCGGAAAGTCGTATACCAAGGACCGGGATGCCTTCTTTCTCCAGCGGGTCAACCGAGTACGGGACGAGGAGGAGGACCTTCCCGCCGAACTGAAGCAGATCACCCAGCTCGGACTCGACCCCTTCGACGAGTACATCGAGATGCTGATGCACTACAAGGGGCGTCACTACCGTAACTACTTCATCGAGTGCCTCGACACGATGCTCCTCAAGCACCGTCCCGGTGCACTGCTCGCCCAGCCGCGCGGCGGGCGTTCCAACGGCAGGAGCTCCGCCCGCCGTTTCGTCCTCGACGCCCGCCTCCTCGAAGTGCTCCTTCAGGTGTCCCTGCTCAGGGAAGGCGACGACGGAACCGGAAATCTGCGGACCTCGCCGATGCGGGTGGACGAGTTCCTCGCCCTGCTGCGCGACCGGTACGGGCTCCACATCGACCAACTGCCAGACGCCGACGGCTTCTCCGGCGCGCACCTGGACGACCAAGCCGCCCTGCGGGCAAACGCGGCGGCCTTCCTCAACCGGCTTCGCGAGATCGGCTATTACCAGGACATGTCCGACGCCTATCTGACGCAGACCATCACTCCCCGGTACACCATCGGGACCGAGGCGACGACGGGAGTGGCGGCCCGATGAGCACCAGCACCACCGGACTGACGGAGCCCACGGCCAAGGACCTCCGCGAAGCGCTGGAAGGCGTCCTCGTCCCCCGGCTCGCCAAGCTGGTCGGGGAGCGGGACGCCGGACACTGCATGCGGGTTACCGAGGTGGAGGCCGAACTGGCGGCGCCCCTTGTGCGCCGGCTGCGCGGGGCGCTCGGCCCCGCCGTCACCGTCTGCGTCCTCGGACCGGCGGACGACCTGGCCCGGGACCGCCCCTTCCACGACGTGACCGTCACCAGCACCAAGCTGGTCGAGCTCCGCAACCGTACGGAACGCGAGGGGACCCTTCCCGGGCCGCTCCTCGTCTTCGTGCCACCGGGCACACGTGTGAGCGCCGAGGACTCCTTCGGCATCGCGACCTTCGAAGAGGTCCCACTCGGCGACGCCTACGCCCAGCTGGCCGACCACCTCCTTCAGCAGGTGCCGGACCGGCTGCGCCAGGGCGTCGACGAGCTGCTCGCCGCCCTCCGCAACCACTCCGACCGGCGGGTGAACGACCGCGCGGTCGCCACGTACCTGCTGACGCTCCAGATCAACGGCTACCGTGAGCAGGTCTCCGGCGCCGCGATCTACCACTTCGGCCTCGTCCCCGACTTCGGCTTGTACGCCGACCCCACACTCGTCAAGGACCGGGTCGAGCGGAACCGGGGACTGATCGACAAGCTGACCTCGTCGAACCGTTCGGAGCGCCAGCGCGTCCTGGACCTTGGCCTGAGCGACGCCGGCTTCGCCGCCAAGCTCGCGGGATTCGCCACCCGCTGCGGTCTGGAGGACCCGGTGGCGTGGACCCGCCGTGTCGTCGTCGACCACGAGAATTGGGGGCTCTCCTTCGGGAACTGGCGCATTGACGAACGTCGGCGGGCCACCGTTGCCATCGACGTGCGCGAGCTCGGGTTGCCCACCGCCGGTGACAACGCCGAGGAACTGAAGTCCTATCAGGCGCTCCAGGCGATGGTGGGCCAGCCCTACCTTCTCGCCGGCGAGAAAGGCGCACGCGAGCTGACGGCCCGCTTCGCCGTCCAGCCCTCCCCGCTCAAGGTGGATGGGCTCGAACGTTTCCGAGTGGAGATCGTCTCGGAGAACGGCGGGCCAATCGGAAGGGCGGCCCACATCGGCAAGGGGACTCGGGCGAAGCCCGAGTACAAGGTCAAGCTGACCCGGCTGAACAAGATTGACTGGGAGGAGGGGTGGCACTACGTCCGGGTCACCCCGCTCGACGCGTCGGGCGACGCGCTCGACGTTGCTCCCAGCGCCCACGAACAGCCGGGCGGAGAGAGCGAGCGCTTCTACGTCATCTCCGACGCCGAGACTGAGGAGCCACCGGAGCGCAGCGCAGGCCGCCACGACGGAGTCGCCCAGGCACTCCGGTCCCTGCAGTTCGAGGCCCTCGCCGCCGGGGACGACCCGGCCCGCGTCACGCTCAACGACATCCGATGGAAGCCGACCACTCCGCGCAGCCCCCAGCGGGCCCTCAACGCCAAGATCCATCCGGCGGGCAGTGCCGAGATCCGCCTCTCCCCCCTACTCGTACAGGCCCAGCAAGATCTGCTCGCACAGCCTGAAGACACCTCGCTGCGCCGTCTCGTGCTGAACCCCAATGGCACCGCCGAGATGCCCGCCGGTGATGACGACGACGTGGCTAGCGAGCTGACCGGGCGGGCCGCCGAGGCGTACGACGTCTTCCTCGCTGCACGGAGTGCCTACTTCGCCGCTGTGAGCAGTCGGAACGGTGACGCGATGGAACCGGCCGAGCTCCTGGTGAGTGAGGCCGTCGACTTCGAGACCGTACGCGATGACCTCGCCGCCTACGCCGAGGCGTACGCCGAACTGGTGGAGGCCCAGTCGCTCCAGGCTGAGCGGGCAAGCGACGACACACGCGGCGCCGCTCTCGTGGCACTGGCCCGGATCCAGCAGATCGACTGTGTTGCCGTCACCCTCACCGACGGCCTCGGCCGACGTGACATTGTTCTGCTCGCCTCACCTACTCACCCACTACGCGCCCTCTGGCTGGCCACCTGGTCCGCCATGGGCCAGGAGTGGACCAGCCGACTCGGCGGCGAGGACAAGCGCCGCGTCATCGCCGCCCGCGACTCCCTCCTCGAAGCGCTCTCCCCACTCGGGTTCCCCTTCGCGATCCCGCGCCAGGACGGACGCCTCATGGCAGCCGCGGACAACCTCACCCCGTACTGGGGCGCCTACCTCCCCAGCGAGACCGCAGACCCCCGTGGGCTGCTCGGCCGGCTCACCGCTGCTCTGAATCTCCCCGCCACCGGCACACGCGCGGCAAACGGCTCGAGCGCACTGTCCGGAACAGCCCTGGCCGACCGCATAGAGCGCTACGTACGCCTGCACCCGTACGTTCGCACCCTCGTCATGAACGTCGTCAACGCAGGTCGGGCCGAAATCGTCGCCGACGCCCTCCTCGAACTCCAGCGGCGCCCCACCACCCGCGACCTCACGTACGACATCCGGCTGTGCGTGACCGACCCGGAGGCCCCGGAGACCGGAACGGCGCTGGGCGATCTACTCAGCGCCCAGAACCAGATCTCCTCGGCAGAGGCGGAAGCCTTCCTTCACACGGCGGGCGGTTCCCGGAACGCGAAGCTCGTCTACTCCGTTCGCTCCATCGAGGAATTCAGCAAGCCGTCCACCGAGTTCGACGCCCACCTGACCGTCCTCATCGATGCCTTCGGGGGCGAGCAGCACGACTCCGTCAAGCGGCACGACATCGTCCACGCGCCGGTGCACGGACTCGTCCAGGCGACCTCCGCCGCGTACGAGGACACCGAGCAGCAGATCGTCTGGCGGACTGTCCCGCGCCACGGAACCGCCCTGCCCACCGAGGACTCCGAAGACCTCGCCACCCTCCTGAGCCGCCTGCCCGGCCTGCTCGCCGGTGCGGCCGCCAACGTTGCCACGGCAGGGCAGGCACCACGCAACGTGCCCTGCACCGTTCTCTCCCTCGACAACGACGACCGAGCCCTGCTCTACCAGGCCCATCAGATCGGCGACTGGGTCGTCACCATCGACCGCACTCTCGGCCTGGAGTACTTCGACCACGCTGGACAGCGCGGCCGCCCCGAGTACGTCATCGACTATGCGCCGCCGCTCGACAGCAGCCTGGGCCACCAGATCATGGTCAGCTCGAATTCGGTCGACGAACTGCGCGCCCTACTCGGTCCCACCGCCCAGCAGCACGGGATCGACGTGGAGGAGCGGCACCTCAACACCTTCTTCGACCAACTGCGCCTCCTCTCCGGCAACCTCGCCTTTAAACTGGCCTCCACCGCCCCCAATCAGCGCACCGAAGTCCTAGGCCTCTCCCTGGCCCGGCTCTACCTGGACTACCAGGACGCCCTCCACAATCAGATCGTTGTCCCGCTCGATGCCCACCCCGAGCTGTACACAGAAGTACGCCGCCAGTCCCGCGAACTCGGCGACTCGCTCTCCTTCCAGCGCAGCGACCTCGCCCTGTTCCATCTCGACGCGCGGACGAAGACCGTCACCTGCCGTCTCGTCGAGGTCAAGTGCTACACCGCGCTCGACGACATCGGCGCCTACCAGCGCCTCAAGGCCAAGGTCGCCCAGCAGTTGGGGCAGAGCGAAAGCATCCTGGCCGAGTCCTTCGACCCTGCCCGCACCACCCCGGACCGCGTCGACCGCCCGGTCAAGAACCTCGCCCTCGGCTCCATGCTCCGCTTCTACCTGGAGCGTGCGGCACGCCACGGCACCATGGGCCAGGAGCCCCGAGTCTCGGCGCACGCCCTCCTCGACAGCCTCGACGACGGCTACCGCCTCGACTTCACACGCAGCGGCCTGATCTTCGACCTCGCTCGAAGTGGTACCGATCGCGAGTCGGAAGACGGGGTGGAGTACCACCGGATCGGTCGCGACCTGATCACCGAGCTGATCGACGCGATTCCCACCAAGCGGCCGAGCGTCCCTGTGTTGACAGATGCGTCTGTCGAGGAGCAAGAAGAGGCCGGGCCGGACGCCGACGGAGCCGCTACCGCCCCCACCTTGGCCTTGTTGCAACTGGCGGTGCCGCGGCTCACCGACGCGGGCTTCCGCGCGCCTCATGCAGAAGACGCCCGGGAATCGGTGAGCAACCGGGCCGGAGAGGGCGAAGTGGAAGCCGCCATGGATGCGGACGCGGGCACATCAGTGCTCGACGATGTTTCCGCGGCCTCCGCCGGACATGGGCAGCTTCGCTGTGCGGACGGCTCCGACGCAGAGCCCACGGCCGTGGCAGAAGTGCCCGATTCGGCGCTCGCCGTCCCAGACGTTGCCTCACCGGTCGTTCCTCCCTCCGATAAGGACGAAGCCCCGCGACGAACGGAGACCGTCGTCGACTGGCGCGGCTTTCACAACGCCCCGACGATCGATGCCCAGCCCGGCCCAGTTACGCCAGACTCGGCTCCTCAAGGGGGAATTCCCGATATCTTCCTCGGCGTCACCCGTCCCTCCCTGCAGCATGGTGTGCTCGGTGAAGTGGCCGGGCGGAAGATCGCGGTCGACCTCGATGAGACCCACACCATCAGCCTCTTCGGCGTACAAGGAGGCGGCAAGAGCTACACCCTGGGCAGCATCATTGAAATGGCATCCTTGTCCGCGCCGCCGGTCAACGAGCTTCCCCATCCCCTCGCGACTGTGGTGTTCCATTACAGCCGGACCATGGACTACGCCCCTGAATTCACCTCTATGGCGCTGCCGAACGACGACTGGACGCAGCTTGAGGTCCTGAAGGAGCGCTACGGAACCGAACCTCAGGCGCTGTCGGACGTCCTGCTGCTCGCCCCCGCCGATCAAGTCGCTGACCGCCAACGGGAGTTCCCCGGCATCGACGTCAGGCCGCTGGCCTTCTCCTCCGGCGAACTCCAGGCATCCCACTGGCGCTTCCTCATGGGAGCGGTCGGCAACCAGTCCACGTACATCCGGCAACTGACCCGCATCATGCGGTCGAACCGCAACAACCTGAGTCTCGGCGTCATCCGGCAGGGTGTGGCCGATTCCGGCATGCCCGACCACGTCAAGCAGCTGGCCCTGGAACGGCTCAAGCTGGCCGAAGACTACATCGACGACAGCGCGCAGCTCACCAGCCTCATCCGACCCGGCCGACTGATCATCGTCGACCTTCGCGACGAGTACATCGAGAAGGACGAGGCGCTCGGCCTCTTTGTCGTACTGATGCAGCTCTTCGCCGAAGCCCGCAGCGGAGACGAACACTTCAACAAACTGGTCGTCTTCGACGAAGCGCACAAGTACATCGACAGCCCCGACCTCGTCGCCGGCCTCGTCGAGACGGTCCGCGAGATGCGCCACAAGGGCATGAGCATCCTGGTCGCCAGCCAGGACCCGCTCTCCGTGCCGATCTCTCTGATCGAGCTTTCCGACCACGTTATCCTGCACAAGTTCACCTCGCCCGCCTGGCTGAAGCACCTCCAGAAGGCGAACACCGCCTTCGCCGGGCTGCGCTCGGAGCAGATGGCGCAGCTCCAGCCTGGAGAGGCGTACGTGTGGGCGAGTAAGTCCACCGACCCGGCGTTCACTCATGGCGCTGTCCGTGTGCGGTGTCGTCCTCGGGTGACCCGGCACGGTGGAGGAACGAAGACTGCGTCCGGCGGGCAGTAGGTAGGCAGCGAGCCGCCCGGAGAGATGATTCCGTTTGTCTCCGAGCGGCTCCGCATTAAGCCGCGACAGCATTGCGCAACCAAACGTCTGGACCAGAGGATCGGTTCTGGGGGAAGGGATGAATCATGGGGTACTCGCTAGAGGTAGGTGCTCCTTACCCGAAGCAGGTCAACTGGCCGAAATCTGCGGCCAATCTCGTGCTCAGTAGCGCGTACGTGGAGATCATCTACGCGTTCGACGGACTCACGGCCGGCGAGAAGCTTGCATTCAACACCGGCGCGACAGCCTTCGCGGTCGTTCCCGGAGACAGACATCTCATGTGGTGCTACCGGTTCGAAGTGCCGACGTGGCCGGGCGGCCGCCCCGAGTCGCTGGGCTGGGGAGACTCGCCCTGGGGGGCTCACCGGCAGCGCGATCGAGTCGTCGGAGTACCCGGCAGAGCGGGTGACCCCTTCCCCGCGTACATGGTGCTCGTCGATTCAGGGACCGGAATCGTCGAGGGCCTACGCGTTGTCGATCTGGAGGTAGGGCTTGCCGACGCGCTCAGGAGCGCGGTCGCCCGGCAGATCGCTCTGCCTTTCAACGAAGCGGCCGCCTCCAGGGAGATCAACGCTGTCTATCAGCGGCACCCCGGTACCCGGAGCCTCCTGACCGAGGCCACTGGAGGGCAGGTGATACCCGCAGTCGCGAATTGATCGACAGTGCGCCTTGGTGCCTCCTTGATGCCCTGGCCAGCCTCGTGCGCCTCCGCGCTGCCCGCGAACGCTTCCCCGAAGCCCGGCGCGCAGCCGCGGCCTTGCGTGAGGCAACCCAGCGCCTGCGCGGCCCCGACGCCCCGGACCTCGCCGACATCGACGGATTCGTGAAGTGCCTCAGTCGCTTCACGGACTGATGCTGACCAAGCGGGATGTCTCGTCCAAGGCTGACAGAGAGGACGCCGAGCCGAGTCACGCCTTCGAGAGCGGCTACGCGTAGGCGCGGCCCCGCAGGTGACACTGACTGAGTACGCATATGAGCGGTGACGCGCAATGCGGCCAGGGGGGTTAAGGAATGGCTGTCTACAAGTACGGCTTCGTCTATGTCATGGTGAATCCGGCGATGCCGGATCTCGTCGAGATCGGCTGGTCCGAGCACCTTCCCGAGGACAGGGCCGAAGAGCTGTCGAAGACGGCTGTACCGTTCCCCTTTCAGGTTGCCTATCGAGCAAAGACCTTGCGGCATAGAGAGGTCGAGAGGCAGGCCCATAGGCTTCTGGCCGCCGCCCGTGTCGCACCGAACCGGGAGTTCTTCCGGGTCTCCGCCGAGGACGCGGCTGGGGCGATTCGGCTTGCTCAGGAGCAGGTGACGGGGATCGACTCCTGGGCGTCTTCTCCGGAGCGTCATCTTGTAGGCCGCGGAGACCGTGTCGTCCTGCCGTTGAAATCAGGCCAGGTCTTCGTGCTCACCGCCTATCCTGAGTTCCTGAGCACAGAGCCCCACGTTCTCGACATCTGGCAGGCTCACACAGACGGAGACGTGCTTGAGATCGATGGCGCTGAGCACCCCGGGCACGTAGCCGGCCTCAGCGACGGCGATCCCGGCGGCGACGAGGACCCCGTGCCGTTCCTCGACCGTTCCGGCGCAGTCCAAAACGGGACACTGATTGGACGCGAGCGCCTCGTCTCGGGCGATCGACTGATCTGGCTCGCGGATACCGAGGACCCGGCCCACTGCGCCTGCGTGGTGTTCGAGGCCGACAGCGCCTGTCAGATTGCCTGTCGCACATGGAATCCACAGTCGAACCCCTTTGGCATGCCCCTTCTCCTGAACGACCTCGTTCGTGATCCCTCTCCTGCAATGGTGGAGGCGGCGAAGGAGGTACTCGATCTACGTAGGCCACGGACCTGGGCTCCTCGCAACCCGGATCCGAAGGGGGACTGGGCCATTGCTGCGACACTCCCACAGCCGCCCGAGTACTGGTTGCCGCAGCTACTGAAGCGGCGTCCGCAAAGGTGACCTGCGGAGCTGGCAGGTGCTCGGCAGGCCAACGGCACCGCCACTGCCCATGAGGGCCTGGCTCTCGCGCTCCTGATCGCTCCCGAGGACGGGCACCTGGGCCGACTCACAGAGAGGGAGACGACCACGGCACCATTCGGGCGGCAGTTCGGGATCCTGCTGCGACAAGATTCGCATCACCAGTCGGAGGAGACCGGCTGGCGAGTCGGCGGGCCGAGTGCGGAGGACGACACTCTCAGCCGTCTTGTCGGTGCCCTCATCTAGGCTCGCAAGCCGAGACTGATAGGGGAGTTACGTGCTCGACTGTGCTCTGACCGCAGATGTTCCGCTCGGCCCGTTCGAGGGCACGCCCGTCACCGTCCATTCGGCCAAGGGCAAGAACGCCAAGCTCCATGCCGCGACGACGTGCACCCAGCTGCGTGCCCGTGACATCACGACGGCCGAGGTCCCGTTGAACGCGGAGACGATCGGCCGGATGTGCTCGCGCTGCGCGCAGTGGGGCGCGTGGGTGCGCCCGGAAACCGGGCTGGGTGTCTTCCTCAAGGAACTCGGCGGGACCGGCCTGCTGTACCAGCTGCGATCCCACACCGGGCCGGACGAGGACACCTGGTGGGATGAGAACGAGGTCCAGGCCGCCGCCGACCTGTTGCGCACCGAGCCCGCAGTCGACCCTGACTGCGAGGAAGCGGACGGCGACGACGAAGAGGCGCGCGATGACGCCAAGCACGTGCGGGATAGCGTGTTCTCCGCCTGGCGGGATGCGGCGAAGAGCCTGCACCAGGCCCAGGCCGCTGCCGCGATGTTCCCCTGGCTCGCTGACTGGGCGGAGCCGAAGCTGGCCGAGAAGAAGCAGTACCTGGAGACGCTGCGTGTTCAGGCAGCACGGTTCGTCGACCCGGACGGACTTCTGACCGGCGCGGCAGCAGCGCTCCTGGACGAGCCGGAACTGCCCGCCGACGATCCGGCGCTGACGGCGATCGGCACGCGAGAGGAGATCAACAGGGGGCTGAGGGCACTGTGGCGGGACTGGCAGCGTAGGGCCGAAGCTGGCTGGGGCCGGCCGAGTGAGCGCTCGTACATCTCCTACATGCTTACCCACGGTATGCGCTCCAACCGCAAGGGCTACGCACAGGCATGTTCCGCCGCTGACGAGCTGGTCGCGTCCTGGGAGAACCTGGCACGTGCCGCAGCTGCCGGGACCGAGCCCGCGCCGACCTTGCTGGTGACCGCGCACCTGTCGGAGGTCGCCGACGACTCCTCGCACCGGTACGAGCGGGGATTCCTCAGCGAACTCGACAACTGGACCACCGGCGTTCTCGTCACCTACCTCGCCTCCGCCGACTGGGGCCGGCGCACCCTCACCCTGCAAGTCCCGCCCCTCATCGCCGACCGACTCCTCGACTCCCGCTCCTCCCTTCTCGACTGCGAACCCCACACCACCGCCACGACCGAAACGACGACCGGTACCGAGGCCGAAACGGCCGTAGCCCACATCAAGCCGGGGATCTTCGACGACACCCCCGTCCGTGACCGCCAGCCGTTCGCCGCTGACCACGTGCGCGCGCTGCGCGCTGTCTCGGCGGGTGACGACCAGCCGTACCTGGTCTTCTCTCCGGACGCAGGGCCGGAGGTCTTGCCACTGGCGGTCGTCGAGAGGCGGCTGGCCGCCGGGTGGCGCGGAACCATCATCGCCGGAGCCTCGGACCTACCGGCGAGCGTCATCGAACCGTGGATCCAGG
>NZ_JAFLNG010000409.1 GCF_017427025.1 Streptomyces sp. FH025 | reverse complement strand
CAGCGGCAGGTAGGCGGCGCCCGCCTTGAGCACGGCGAGGACGGCGGTGATCAGCTCGGCGCCGCGCGGCAGGGCGACGGCCACGAAGGACTCCGGCCCGGCGCCGCGCTCGGCCAGCAGGTGGGCCAGCCGGTTGGAGCGCTCGTCCAGTTCGCGGTAGGTCAGCGAGGCGTCGGGCGCGGTGACCGCGACGGCCTCCGGGGTCCGGGCGGCCTGCTCGGCGAAGAGCGCGGGCAGGGTGGCCTGCCGGACGGGCCCGGCCGGGGCGGCGGCGCCGCTCCACTCGGTGAGGATGCGGTCCAGTTCGGCGGGCTCGGGCGCGCCGAGCCGGGCGAGCGGGGTGTGCGGGTCCTCGGCGACCTGCTCCAGGAAGCGCGTCAGCCGGTCGAGCACCCGCTCGGCCTCGGTCTCGGTCAGCGCCGTGGCGCGGTAGCCGAGTTGGAGGTCGAGTCGCTCACCGGGGAAGACGGTCAGGCTCAGCGGGTAGTGGGTGGCGGAGAGGATGCGGGCCGCGCTGACGGTGCCGCCGGACTCCCGGTACAGCGCCGCCTCGTCCACCGGGTAGCTCTGGAAGGCGAGCACGGTGTCGAACAGTTCGCCCTGCACCCCGGAGGCGGCCTGCACCTCGGCGAGCGGCAGGTGCTCGTGCGGCATCATGGCGAGCTGCTGGGCGGCCAGCGCCGCGAACAGCTCGCTGGCCCGCCGGTCCGGCCGCAGGTCGGCCCGGACCGGCACGGTGTTGGCGAACAGCCCGATCATCGACTCGACGTCCGGGACCTCGGCCGGGCGGCCGGAGGTGACGGCGCCGAACACCACGTCCTGGCGGCCGGTGAGACCGCCGAGCAGCAGCGCCCAGCAGCCCTGCACCACGGTGTTGAGGGTCAGGCCCTGGCCGCGCGCCCAGCCGGCCAGCGCGGCGGTGTGCTCCGGGGACAGCGCCCGCCGGACGAGGGCGGGCGGTTCGAGCGGGTCCTCGGCCTCCGGCAGCACCCGCAGCGGCCCGTCCAGGCCGTCCAGCAGCTCCGCCCAGGCAGCGCGAGCGGCGGCGCGGTCGCGGCCGTTCAGCCAGGTCAGGAAGGACCGGTAGGGCGCCGGTGCGGGCAGCTCGGCGGCCTGCTCGGCGTCTCCCAGAAGGCCCAACTCCCGTACGGCCATGGGGAAGGACCAGCCGTCCATGACGATGTGGTGCACCGACCAGAGGAAGCGGTGGCGCCCCTCGCCGAGCCGGATCAGGGTGAACCGCATCAGCGGCGGCCGGGCCAGGTCGAAGCGGCGCAGCCGGTCCTCGCGGGTCAGCCGCCGCGCCTCGGCCTCCCGCTCGGCCTCGGGCAGGTGGGTGAGGTCGTGCCGGACCCACTCCGGTGCGACCTCGGTGTCCTTGAGGACGACCTGGACCGGCTCGCCGTTGCGGCGGTGGCGGAAGCAGGCCCGCAGGTTGGGGTGGCGGCGCAGCAGCGCGGCCGAGGCGGTGCGCAGCCGCTCGGCGAGCTGTTCGCCGTCGCCCGCGCCCGGCCCGTCCAGCTCGGCGACGAGCTGGAGGGTGTACGGGTCGGACGCGGCCTGGTCGTACGAGGACAGGAACAGCAGCCCCTGCTGGAGCGGGGAGAGCGGCAGCACCTCGCTGATCTTCGTCCCGGTCCCGGAGGCGCTCGTTCGGGCGGCGTTCGGTCCGGCGGTGCTTCCGGCGGAGCGCGTTCTCGGAGCGGTCGTCACGACAGTTCCTCGTTCAGCTCGAATTCCAGGTCGGCCAGTTCCTCGTCGGACAGGGTGAGCAGACCGCCCTCGGGCTCCGCCGGGGCGCTCTCGGCGGTGTCCTCGGCCTCCTCGGCGATCTCCGCGAGGGCGGCGGCGGTCTTGTGGGTGAAGACGTCCCGGGTGGTGAGGGTGAGTCCGGCCTTGCGGGCGCGGCTGACCACCTGGATGGAGCGGATGCTGTCGCCGCCGAGGGTGAAGAAGTCCTCGTCGATGCCGACACCGGTGGTGCCGAGCACTTCGGCGAGGATCTCGCAGAGCACCCGCTCCCGCTCGTTGCGCGGGCCGCGGACGGCGCCCTGCTCGGCCAGGTCGGGGCGGGGCAGCGCCTTGCGGTCGAGCTTGCCGTTCGGGGTGAGCGGCATGGCGTCCAGCACCAGCCAGGAGGCCGGGACCATGTAGCCGGGCAGCAGTTCGGCCAGTTCGCGGCGGATCCGCTCGGGGTCGACCCCGGGGCCGGTGAGGTAGCCGACCAGGCGGGGGTTGCCGGAGGCGTCGGGCAGGACGGCCACGGCGGCGTCGGCCACCGAGTTCAGGGAGCGGATGACGGCTTCGATCTCGCCGGTCTCGACGCGGCGGCCGCGGATCTTGACCTGGTGGTCGCGGCGCTCGATGAACTCCAGTTTTCCGTCGGGGCGTTGGACGACGCGGTCACCGGTGCGGTACATCCGGAGGCCGGGGCCGGCGAAGGGGTCCGCCATGAAGGTGCTCGCCGTACGGGCCGGGTCGTGGAGGTAGCCGCGGCCGACGCCGGCACCGCCGATGTAGAGCTCGCCGGGGACGCCGACGGGGACGGGCTGGAGTTCGTCGCTGAGTACGTAGAGGCGGGTGTTGCGGACGGCGCCGCCGATGGGGACGCGGGCGCCGAGTTCGTCCCGGGCGGTGATGACGGCGTGGGTGACGTCGTCGGAGCACTCGGTGGGGCCGTAGGCGTTCATCATCGGGACGGTCGGGTAGCGGGCGTGCCAGCGGCGGCACAGGTCGGCCGGGAGGGCTTCGCCGGTGACCATCAGCCAGCGCAGGTCGGGGAGTTCGGGCGCGCTGCCGTCGGTGTCCCAGGCGTCCAGGGCGGCGCGCAGCAGTGAGGGGACGACCTCCAGGACGGTGATCCGCTCCGCCCGGACCATGCCGAACAGCGCGGTCGGGTCGGCCGCCATCTCCGTCCCCGACGCCCGGACGGTGCCGCCCACGAGCAGCGGGGCGAGCATCTGCCAGACCGACACGTCGAAGGTCAGTGGCGCGTTCTGCACCACGGAATCGCCTGCGGTGAGGTCGAGGTCGCCGATCTTGGCCCACAGGTGGTTCATCATCCCGGAGCGCTGCACCATCGCGCCCTTGGGCCTGCCCGTCGAGCCGGAGGTGAACATCACGTACGCGAGATCCAGCCCCGTCCCCACCGGCTCAGGCAGGGCGCGGGCGGTGAGCGCCCGCTCCAGCCCGAGCACGGTGACCGGCTCGCCCGGTACGGCGGCGGCGAACTCGGCGGCCTGCTCCGCGTACCCGGCACCGGCCAGCAGGTGGCGGGCGCCGCTGTCGGCCAGCAGCGCGGTGTTGCGGGCGGCGGGCGCGGTCGGGTCCAGCGGCAGGTAGGCGCCGCCGGCGCCGAGGACGCCGAGGACCCCGGTGATGAACGGCACGCCGGGCTCGGCGAGCATCGCCACCACCGAACCGGTGCCGACCCCGGCGGCGGTGAGGCCCGCCGACAGTCCGCCGGCCGTCTCGACCAGCTCCCGGTAGTCCACCGAGCCGCCGCCGTCCGTCACGGCGACCGCCTCGGGGGTGCGCTCGGCCACCGCGCGGACCCGCTCGACCACGCCGAGACTCTCCTCGGGGACGGACGGGTCCCAGTTGCCGAGCAGTCCGCCCAGCTCGCCGGGGGTGGCGCTGCCGGTGAGGTCGGCCGGGGCGGTCACGTCGACCTGGGCGAGCGGCAGCGCGGGCCGCTCGGCGACGGTGCGCAGCAGGTGCAGCAGGACCGTCGCCACCCGCTCGACCTCGGGCCGGCTGAACAGCCCCGGGTGGTAGTCCAGCCGCAGGCTGAGCGCCTCGCCGGGGTGCACCACCAGGCTGAGCGGGTGGTGCCGGGCGTCCCGGGCCTCGGCGCGGACCACCCGCGGGCCCTCGGCGGCGGCCAGGCCCTGCTCGTCCAGCGGGAAGTTCTCGAACAGCACCACGGTGTCGAAGGCCTCGCCGGCCAGACCGGCGGCCTGGTGGATCGCGGCGAGCCCGAGGTGCTCGTGCGGCAGCAGCGCGGACTGCTGCTCCTGAAGGGCGTGCAGCAGCTCGGCGAGGGTGGCGCCGGGGTGCAGCCGGGCCCGGACGGGCACGGTGGTGAGGAACATGCCGATCATCGACTCGACGTCCGGGACCTCGGCCGGGCGGCCGGAGGTGACGGCGCCGAACACCACGTCCTGGTGGCCGGTGAGCCGGCCGAGCAGCAGCGCCCAGCAGCCCTGGACCACGGTGTTGAGGGTCAGGCCCTGGCCGCGCGCCCAGCCGGCCAGCGCGGCGGTCAGTTCGCGCGGCACCTCGGTGCGGACGGCCTCCGGCAGCGCGGGGACGCGTGCCGGGTCGGCCGGGACGACCAGGGTCGGCTCCTCCAGGTCGGCCAGCACCCCGTGCCAGGCGGTGCGGGCCGCCTCGCGGTCCTGCGCGGCCAGCCAGGCCAGGTAGGAGCGGTACGGGGCCGGGTCGGGCAGCAGGGTGACGTCCGCGCCGGGCGCGCTGAGCGCGAACAGCTCGCGGACCAGCAGCGGCATCGACCAGCCGTCGACCAGGATGTGGTGGCTGGTCCAGATGAACCGGTGCCGGTCCTCGCCGTGGGCGACCAGGGCGAAGCGCAGCAGCGGCGGGGCGGCGAGGTCGAAGCGGCGGGTGCGCTCGGCCTCGGTGATCCGGTCCAGCTCGGCGGCCCGGGCGGGCTCCGGCAGGTCGGTCAGGTCGGCTTCCAGCCAGGGGAGTTCGGCGTTCCGCGGGATCACCTGGACGGGCTCGCCGGCGGCCCGGGCGCGGAAGGCGGCGCGCAGGTTGGGGTGCCGGTCGAGCAGGGCCTGGCCGGCGGCGCGCAGGGCGGACGGGTCCGGCTCGCCCTCGATGTCGGCGACGATCTGCAGGGTGTACACGTCGACGCCCTCGCCGGAGGCGTCCTGCCCGGCGGCGTCGTAGTCGGCGTGGAAGAGCATGCCCTGCTGGAGCGGGGTGAGCGGCAGCACGTCGGTCAGGGCGGTGCCGGCCTCGGCGAGCTCGGCCTCGTACTCCTCGATCTCCTCCTGGTCCAGTCGGACCAGGGGCAGGTCGGAGGGGGTTCGGCCGCCCGGCCCGGAGTGGCGGGAGAGCAATTCGAGGGCGCGGAACCACGTCTCGGCGACGTCCCGGGCGTCCTCCTCGGTGACGGTGCGGCCGGCCCAGGACCAGTTGGCGATCAGGTGCGGGCCGTCCTGCCGGTCCTCGGTGGCCGGGGTGACGTCCAGCAGGTGCGGCAGCGGCATGCCGGGGTGGGCGCCGGTGCCGACCACGCCGTCCCCGCCGGCCGGCTCCCACAGGCCGCTCTCGCGGGCGTCGAAGCGGCCCATGTAGTTGAAGCCGATCTGCGGCCTGTGGTGGCCCGCCAGGGCGCGGGCGGCGTGCGGGTTGAGGTAGCGCAGCAGGCCGTAGCCGACGCCGCGGTCGGGCAGGGCACGCAGCTGCTCCTTGATCCGCTTGACCGCGGCGGCCAGCGCGGGGCCGCCGGACCACAGCTCGTCCCAGTCCGGCGTGCCGGGGTCGAGGCGGACGGGGAAGGCGGAGGTGAACCAGCCGACCGTACGGGAGAGGTCGAGGTCGTCGCTGAGCTGCTCGCGGCCGTGGCCCTCCAGCTCGATCAGGGTCTGGGCGTACTGCGTGTGGCCGTGGCGGCGGCGCCAGTCGGCGACGGCGATCGCCAGGCCGGTCAGCAGCACGTCGTTGACCTCGGCGTGGAAGGCCGCCGGGACGTCGGTGAGCAGCGGGCCGGTGACCTCGGGGCCGAGCTCCAGGCGCAGGGTGCGCTGGGTGCCGTACACGTCGGTCTCCGGGTCCAGCCGGTGGGTGCCGACCAGCGGGTCCGGGCCGTCCAGGATGCCCTGCCAGAGGGCGAGTTCGGCGCCGCGGACCTGGGTGCGGGCCTGCTCGGCGAGCAGCCGGGACCACGCGCGGTAGGAGGTGCCGACCTGGTCCGGGGCGGGGGCGCGGCCCTCGGCCAGCGCCTGGCAGGCGGCGGCCAGGTCGGGCAGCAGGATGCGCCAGGAGACGCCGTCGATGACCAGGTGGTGGGCGCAGATCACCAGGTGGGCGCTGTCGGCGCCGGGCGCGGCGGGGATCAGCACGGCCTGGACGACCACGGCGGCGCCGGGGTCGAGCCGGGCGCGGGCGGCGGCGGCCTGCCGCTCGGCGAAGCCGAGCCCGTCGGCCTCGCTGCCCTCCGCCTGGGTGACCAGCCGGACGCCGTTCAGCGCGCCGGGGGCCAGCACCTCCAGGTGCCACAGGCCGGGGGAGGGCTCGGTGGCCCGGGTGCGCAGCGCGTCGTGGTGGTCGACCAGGGCGTGCAGGGCGGTGTCGAGCAGCTCCGCGTCCAGGCCGGCCGGGACGCGGACCACCACGTGCTGGCTGTACTTGACCACCGGGCCGGTGAGGCTGCGGGTGTCCTCGTGCAACTGGGCGATGATCGGGGTGAGTTCGTACGGGCCGGGGCCGCCCTCGTCCTCCCGGGCGGCCGGCTCCGCGGCGCCGCCGCCGGCCACCCGGGCCAGGGCGGCGGCGGTCTTGTGGGTGAAGACGTCCCGGGTGGTGAAGGTCAGTCCGGCCTTGCGGGCGCGGCTGACCACCTGGATGGAGCGGATGCTGTCGCCGCCGAGGGCGAAGAAGTCCTCGTCGATGCCGACGCCGGTGGTGCCGAGCACTTCGGCGAGGATGTCGCACAGGATCCGCTCGCGCTCGTTGCGCGGGCCGCGGACGGCGCCCTGCTCGGCCAGGTCGGGGCGGGGCAGGGCCTTGCGGTCGAGTTTGCCGTTGGGGGTGAGCGGCATGGCGTCCAGGACCAGCCAGGAGGCCGGGATCATGTACGCGGGCAGCAGCTGGGCGAGTTCGGCGCGGACCTGGCTCGGCCGGACGCCGGGGCCGGTGAGGTAGCCGACGAGGCGGGGGTTGCCGGAGGCGTCGGGGAGGACGGCGACGGCGGCGTCGGCCACCGAGTTCAGGGAGCGGATGACGGCTTCGATCTCGCCGGTTTCGACGCGGCGGCCGCGGATCTTGACCTGGTGGTCGCGGCGCTCGATGAACTCCAGTTGTCCGTCGGGGCGTTGGACGACGCGGTCACCGGTGCGGTACATCCGGAGGCCGGGGCCGGCGAAGG
>NZ_JAFLNG010000408.1 GCF_017427025.1 Streptomyces sp. FH025 | reverse complement strand
ACCCCGCGCGGCCCCTCGAGGACCCGAGGGCCCGCGCTCAGCCGGCCGCCACCACCGCGCAGGCCTCCGTGAACACCCGGGCCCGCCGGGTGATCTCCGCCCAGTCCCCCGCCGCGACCACCTCCGGCGGCACCACGTCCGTTCCCGCACAGACCGCGAGCGCGCCCTGCGCCAGGAACTCCGCCGCGTTGCCCGCGTTCACCCCGCCCGAGGCCACCAGCCGCACCTCCGGGTACGGGCCGCGCAGGTCCTTGAAGTACCCGGGGCCGAACGCCCGGGCCGGGAAGACCTTGACGGCGGCGGCCCCGAGGTCCACCGCCCGCGCCACCTCGGTCGGAGTGAGCGCCCCGAGCACCACCGGCACCCCGGCCGAGCGGCCCGCCTCCGCGACCTCGGGCCGGCAGCCGGGGGTGACCAGGAAGGACGCCCCGGCGGCCATCCCGCGCTCGGCCTGGTCGGCGGTCAGCACCGTGCCGACCCCGACCCGCCACCCGGCCTTCGAGGCACGCTCCAGATGCTGCGTCACATCCGGCGTGGTGTAGGTGAATTCGGTCAGGCTGATACCGCCCTCGGCGAGCGCGGAACACAGCGCGGCGGCGTCCGGGATCCGGGGCGCACGGACCACCGCGATCACCTGCTCGTCGCTCGGGAAGGGCTCACTCGGAAAGGAGTCACGGGGGAAGGAAAGGTCAGTCATCGGGCCAGAGTTCCTCGATCGGTGCGGCGCAGGGCGCGCCCGGGCCGGGCGCCGGTGGTGTGACCCTGCCGGACGACGGCGGTGCCGTTGACGTACACGTACTCGATCCCCTCGGCGGGCAGCCGGGGTTGCTCGAAGGTGGCGGTGTCCCGGACCCGCCGTGGGTCGAGGAGCACCAGGTCCGCGTGGTACCCGGCGGCGACCCGTCCGCGCCGGTGCAGCCCCAGCCGGGCGGCGGGCCGGCCGGTCATCCGGGCGACCGCCTCCTCCAGCGTCAGCACGCCCAACTCCCGGCTGTAGTAGCCGAGGTAGCGCGGGAAGGTGCCCCAGGCGCGCGGGTGCGGCCGTGCGCCGACGAGCAGCCCGTCACTGCCGACGGTGTGCGCACGGTGGCGCATGATCGCCCGGACGTTCTCCTCGTGCCCGACGTGCTGGAGGATCGTGGTGGCCAACTCGTCGCGGCGCAGCAGGTCAAGGAAGACCTCCGTCCCGCCGCACCCGCGCTCGGCGGCGAGTTCGGCGACGGTACGGCCGACCGCCCCCACCAGGTCGCCGGACCGCACCCCGGAGATCTGGATCGTCGCCCAGTCGGTGACCACTCCGTGGCAGCCGTCGCTGCCCTTCTCCTCCACCTCGTAGCGGATCCGCTCGCACTCCGCCGGGTCGGCGAGCCGGGCCAGGGTCGCGCCCGGGCCGCCCTCGGTGGCCCAACTCGGCAGCAGGGCCGCCAGGGTGGTGGAGCCGGGCAGGTAGGGGTAGCTGTCCAGGGTGAGGTCGACGCCCTCGGCGAGCGCCCGGTCGACCAGTTCCAGCAGCTCGCCGGCCCGGCCCCGGTTGACGCCGAAGTTCATCGTGGCGTGGGTCAGGTGCAGTGCGCAGCCGGACCGCCGGGATATCTCCACCATCTCCGCGTACCCCTCCAACGCCCCTGCTCCGTAGGAGCGTTGGTGCGGGGCGTGGAAGCCGCCGTAGGCCGCGACCACGGTGCACAGCTCGACCAGCTCGGCGGTGTCCGCGTACATCCCGGGGGTGTAGCTGAGGCCGCTGGACATGCCGACCGCACCGTCCAGCAGGCTCTGCGCCAACACCTGTCGCATCCGGTCGAGTTCGGCCGGGGTGGGCGGCCGGTTGGCCCAGCCCATGGCGAGCATCCGCAGCGAGCCGTGCGGGACGAGGTAGCAGGCGTTGACGGCGACGCGGGTTCGGTCGATCCGGTCCAGGTAGCCGGCGACGTCGCGCCAGTCCCAGTCGAAGCCCTCCGGATCGCCGTTCCAGCCCGCCAGTTGGCGGCGCAGGGCGGGCAGCGTGCTGCCGTCGACCGGGGCGTAGGACAGGCCGTCCTGGCCGAGGACTTCACAGGTGACGCCCTGGGTGACCTTGGCCGGGTGCTCGGGTTCGAGCAGCAGGGCCAGGTCGGAGTGGGCGTGCATGTCGATGAAGCCGGGGGCGAGGACCAGCCCGTCGGCGTCCACCGCGGTGGGGGCGTCCAGTCCGCGGCCGATCTCGGCGATCAGGCCGTCCGCGATCAGGACGTCCGCCCGGTAGCGTTCGGCGCCGGTGCCGTCGATGACGGTCGCGCCCTTGAAGACGGTCCGCTCGGCGACTGTCCCGGTGGCTCTCTCCGCGTCCGCCATCAGAAGAACGTCCTGATCAGCCCGGTGACCTTCGGCTCGGCCGCGTCCGCGGAGTCCAGCACCGGGATCGCCGTCCACTTGTCGAAGGCCGTGCACGGGTGCGAGATGCCGAGCCGCAGCACCGCGCCGATCGGCGCGAGGTCGCCCGCGTCCCGCAGGAAGGCGTGCTGGTCGTTGAGCGCGCTGATCCGCGCCGCCGTTCCGGTCAACTCGGCTCCGCCGCGAACCAGTTGAGGCTCCGGAAGGCCCTCGTCGAAGGGCAGGTCGCGCTTGCCCGCGTCCAGCAGCGCCAGTTGCGGCTCGGGCCGGGAGGCCACCCGGGCCCACCCGTGCAGCGCGGCCCGCAGCGGTGTCGGGCCGCCACCCCGGGCGAGTGGCGAGATGCCCCGGTAGAAGCCGTCGTCGTGGGCGATGTACGCACCGGAGCGCAGCACCACCAGTGCCTCCGGCAGGGCGGCCAGTTCCTCGGCCACCAGGTCGAAGTAGGCGCTGCCGCCGGCCGAGACCACCGGCCGTACGCCCTCCGGGTAGGCGCCGGCCAGCCGCCCGTGGAGTTCGCCGAGCTCCTTGAGGTAGCTGCGGACGGCGGCCAGCCCCTCGGCGCCGGCGTCGTGCGCGAGCGCGCCCTCGTACCCGCCGACTCCGGCGAGCCGCAGGGTGGGCGCGCGCAGCACGGCGGCGGCGACCTCGACGGCCGCGTCCACGCCGCGCGCTCCGGTGCGCCCGCCGGGGCCGCCGAGTTCGACCAGCACTTCGAGCGGCCGCTCGGCACCGGCGGCGCGCAGCGCCTCGTCCATCAGCCGGACGCCCTCGGTGGAGTCGGTCCAGCAGAGGAAGGCGAAGCCCGGGTCGGCGGCGAGTTCGGCGGCGAGCCAGGCGAGCCCGGCCGGGTCGAGCAGGGTGTTGGCGAGCAGGATCCGCCGCACCCCGAAGGCGCGGGCGACCCGCACCTGCGGCAGGTTGGCCAGGGTGATGCCGTGGCTGCCGGCGGCGAGCTGGGCCTGCCAGAGGGCGGGCGCCATGGTGGTCTTGCCGTGCGGGGCGAGCGCGACGCCCGCCTCGGCGCACCAGCGGGCCATGGTGCGGACGTTGTGGTCGAGCGCGGCGCCGTCGAGGGTGAGCAGCGGGGTGCCGAGCGAGGAGAGGGTGGGGCCGGTGGCGAGCCAGTCGCGGGCGGTGCGCCCCCAACTCTCCGGGGGCGCGGCCTTGAACCGCCAGTCGAGCGTCTCCTCGGCCAGGGCCGCCACCGCGCCCTCGGCGATGCCGGGCCCGGGGGCGCTGGTCGCGAAGGCGCCGCCGCTGTCGAGGGTGCTGCCGCCCGGGAGGGCGCCCCCACCGCCGGGGGTGCCACCGTTCGGGAAGGTCTGCTCCACCGTCTTCCTCCATCCGCCATGTTGCAACATGTGCAACGAGGGTTGCACATGCTGGCAGCACGGTTCTAGCATCGGCGCCGGATCAAGGTCAACGGAACCGACTGACGGTCAAACCTGGTCGGCCCGCCCACCGCGGAACGGCCGCAGACGAGGAGCCCAGCAGATGCCGCGACAGGACACCCCGGGCTCGACCCCCTCCGGCCCTCCCCCGACGGCCGTGTGCGTGGGCGAGTCGATGGCCGTCCTGCTCCCGGACCGCCCGGGCCCGCTGGAGGCGGTGGAGAACTTCCGGCTGTCCGTCGGCGGAGCGGAGTCCAACGTGGCCGGGGCACTGGCCGCGCTCGGCGTGCCGACCGCCTGGATCAGCCGGGTCGGCGACGACGGTTTCGGCCGCCGCCTGCTCGCCGAGGTCGCCGCCCGCGGTGTGGACGTCTCCGCCGTCGCCGTCGACCCGCACCGCCCGACCGGCCTCTACCTCAAGGAGGTCGGCGGCGCCACCGGCCACCGGCACGACCTCGGCCCCGGCCGCAGCCGGCTGCACTACCACCGCCGGGGCTCCGCGGCCGCCGCCCTCTCCCCGGCCCTGCTCACCGACCCGGCCGCCGCCCGACTGCTGTCCGGCGCCCGCCTGCTGCACCTGTCCGGCATCACCGCCGCACTCTCCGACGACTGCCTGGCCCTGCTGCGCGCTCTGCTCGCCGACCGCCGGCCGGGCCGGACGGTCAGCTTCGACCTCAACTGGCGCCCCTCGCTCTGGCGGGACCGCGACCCGGCCGTACTGCCGCCGCTGCTGGACGCCGCCGACGTGCTGCTGCTCGGCTCCGACGAGGCGCAGGACGCCTTCGGCACCGGGGAGCCCGCCGCGCTGCGCCGCCGCTTCCCCACCCCGGCCACCGTGGTGGTCAAGGACGCCGCCCGGGTGGTCACCGCCCTGGAGCGGGACGGTACGGCGGTCGCGGAGCCGGCCCTCGACGTCGAGGTGGTGGAGGCGACCGGCGCGGGCGACGCCTTCGCGGCCGGCTACCTGGCCGGCACCCTCCACGGCCTGGACCAGCGCCGCCGGCTGAGACTCGGCCACCTGAGCGCCGCCTGCGCGCTGACCGCCCACGGCGACCAGGCCGAGCTGCCGCCCGGGCCCGTGCTGACCGCCCTGCTCGACGCCTCCCCCGCCGACTGGGCCGCCACCCGGGTCAGCGCCGACGGCATCACCTCCCCGGCACTGCCGGCCAAGGTGCCACCGGCCAAGGTGCCACCGGCCAAGGTGCCGCCGACCGACCGGGCCCGGGCACAATGAGCAGGACCCTCAGCCCTCGAAGCGGAGCACGATGAGCCAGACCGTCACCCGCGCCCTGCGCATCCTCACCGAACTCGGCGAGGGCGAACGCTCCCTCGACCAGCTGGCCGAGGTGCTCGGCGTGCACAAGACCACCGTGCTCCGACTGCTCCAGAGCCTCGAGGAGGAACGGTTCGTCTACCGCGACGCCGCCTACCGCTACCACCTCGGCGCGGGCCTGTTCGCCCTCTCCGGCCTCGCCCTGGAGCAGCGCGGCATCCGCCGGATCGCCGCCCCGCACCTCGCCGAGCTGAACTCCGCCACCGGCCAGACCGTGCACCTGGCCGCGTACGAGGGCGGCGAGGTGGTGTACATCGACAAGTTCGACTCCCGACACCCGGTCAGGATGTACTCCCGGATCGGCCTGCGCGCCGCCCTGCACAGCGCCGCCGTCTCCAAGGTGCTGCTGGCCGACCTGCCGCTGCCCGAGCGCCGCCGGGTGGTGGCCGGGATCGACTTCACCCCGCACACCGAGCGCACCCTCACCTCCCCCGAGGCGCTGCTGGCCGAGCTGGAGAAGGTCGCCGCCCAGGGCTGGGCGCAGGACCACGCCGAGCACGAGGCCTTCATCAACTGCGTGGCCGCCCCGATCCGGGACGCCAGCGGCCGGGTCGTCGCCGCCGCCTCCATCTCCGTGCCCGACGTCCTCCTCCCGTACGAGCAGGTGCTGGACCTCCTGCCGCAGCTGCTCGCCACCACCCGCGCCGTTTCGGCCGACTGCGGCCGCCCCGACCACAACTGACGAACCGTCACCACCGTAAGGAACACCGATGTCCGAGAAGACCGAGATCCGCACCGACGGCGCCCCCGCCCCCGCGTGGATGTTCTCCCAGGGTGTCCGCAAGGGCCCGATCCTGCAGGTCTCCGGCCAGGGCCCGCAGGACCCGGCGACCGGCGAGTACCTCCACCACGGCGATGTGAAGGCCCAGACCCGCCGCACCCTGGAGAACGTCAAGGCGATCATCGAGGCCGGCGGCGCCACCGTCGAGGACGTGGTGATGTTCCGCGTCTACCTCACCAAGCGCGCCGACTTCCCGCTGATGAACGAGGTCTACGCCGAGTTCATCGACGAGAACATCAAGCCCGGCGGCGTGAAGCCCTGCCGCACCACGGTGTTCGTCGAACTCCCCCAGGAGCCCATGCTGGTGGAGATCGACGCCCAGGCCGTCGTCGCCTGACGCGGCGGAGCCACCGAGGGCCCGGATGCCCCGTACGTCCGGGCCCTCGGCATGCCGCCACACCCACTTGCCACACCCTCAGCCGGACATTAGGTTAGGCTCACCTAACTAACAGGAGGTCCGTCCATGAACCGGCCGAACACCGGCGACGCCGAGGTGCCCGAGCCCACCACCGCCGAACGGGTCCACAGCCTGCTCAGCGCGACCTCCTCGCTCACCGTCCGTGCCCTCGGCGAGCACCACGACCTGGACACCCCGGTCTCCGTGCGCGGCTCCCGGCTGCGGCTGCGCGCCCCGCTGGACGCCCCGCTCACCGCGGCCGCCGCCGGCGCCACCGAGGGGATCGCCATCGTCCTCGACGTCACCGACGTCGCCCCCGTCGCCGTCCGCGACCGCGTCCGCGCCCGTCTCACCCTGGCCGGCCGACTGCACCTGGCCCACCTCGCCGACGACGGCCTCAGCGTCCACCTGCGCGTGGACGTCGCCCACGCCGTCCTCGCCACCCCGTACGGCACCGGCGCCCTCACCGCCGCCGACCTCGCCGCGGCCGCCGCCGACCCGCTGGCCCGCCAGGAGGCAGCGCTGCTCACCCACCTCGCCGACGACCACGCCGACGCGATCCACGCCCTCACCCGCCTGCTCGACCCGGCCCTGCTCTCCGAGCACCCCGACGTCCGCCCGCTCGCCCTGGACCGCCACGGCCTGGTGCTGCGCCTGGACCACCCGCACGGCCACCGCGACGTCCGCCTGGTCTTCCCCGAACCCGCCGCCGACGCCGACGACTTCGGCCACCGGATGCACGACCTCCTCACCGCCGCCCGGCACGGCCTGCCGGCGCACCGGAGCTGATCAGCGTTCGGCGGAGTCCTCCAGCACGATCCGCCCCATCCGCTCGTACGCCTCCGGCC
>NZ_JAFLNG010000407.1 GCF_017427025.1 Streptomyces sp. FH025 | reverse complement strand
CAGCGCCCGCTTCGGCTCCGCCACTCGGGCCCTGTACGACGCCGCGACCACCGGCGCACCGCCGGCGGGCCCGCGCCCCTGAGCCCGAACCGGGGTGCCCGGATCGGCCGGATCGTCGCTTTCCCACCTGGTGGTCCAGCTCAGGCACTCCAGGGGTTTCTGCGCGCCGCCCGGGTAGCCGGTCATCCGCACCGGGGCGTGGAAGTAGCCGGTGTCGGTGAGCAGTCGGACCCCGCCCGCCACGTCCTCCAGGCGCTCGCCGTCCCGGTTGGGCCCGGTCACCGCGAACCCGAAGTCGTACGCGGCCCCGGCGTGTTCACCCAGGTCGTAGTACGCCTGCGAGACGTAGACGCCGTTGTCCTCGACCGGGAAGATGCCGAACGGCTTCAGTCCGTCGTGGTACTGCGGAACGAACCCCAGGTTCCGCCTGGGGGAGGTGCCGGAGTACCCCTTGAGACAGTGCCCCGCGCTCAGCACCAGGTTGTGGTCGGGACTGTGCACGACGGAGCCGCTGCACGTGCGGCCCGTGCCGTCGGCACCGGTCCAGAAGAACGTGCCCGCCTGCGGGATGCCGTCGAAGCTCCTGCTCGGCGGAATGAACTCGCCGGGCCGGGGCCCGTCCGCCGTGGCCGGTGTCTCTGCCGTGGTGCGTTCGGTGTCGACCGGCAGCGCGGCCGCCATACGGGCTGCGGTCCAGTACGTGCTGAGTCGTTCCGCGGCCGGATCGCCCGCGTTCGGCGTCGCGGCGGAGGCCACCGGGGCGAGCCCGGCGCCCAGCAGCAGCGCCGCCGTGGCCGCTGCGGCACTTCTGAGGACCGTGGTCCTACGTGGCATCATCTGCCCCTTTGCTCATGGTTGATGCCCATGTCGTCGTTGCGGCGGGATCGGAGACAGGGTCAGGCTCTCGGTGGTAGGCCCGGGGTGTCGTCAGGACACTTTCCCCGCGTCGGCCGGCCCGGAACGGTCCAACGGCAGGCGTCGACGCGTCGAATGCCCGGCCGAACCGCGAACGGGGTGACGGTCGGCACGTGCCCGGCACCCGGTGCGGGCGGGTACCCGTGGGGCGGCCGGGCGCCACCGGTGAGCGCGCGGCGGCGCGCGGCGACGCGTTCCCAACTGCTCTGTTGACGCGGGAAGTTCGGGTACGTCACGCTCGAAGAGCCGCCGCGGGCGGGCTGTTCGGCCGAGGCTGAACGCCCTGAGGCCCCCGGTAGAGCCGCCCACCGTGTACCCCTGTGTGGAGGTCCCTGTGTCCAAGCACCGTCTCGCCGTCCCCGGAGCCGCCGTCGCCGCCCTGACCCTCGCCGCCCTGTTCGTCCCGGTGACCGGGGCCCACGCCGCCCCGGCCGCCGACTCCTGCACCCAGAACTGGAGCATCAGCTCCGGCCAGGGCTACGCCAACGGGAAGTGGTGCAACTACAACACCAAGGTCGTCGGCAGCGTGCACGACACCAAGGCGGACGGCCGCTGTCCGTTCGTGCGCGGCCACCTCTCCAACGGCGGCCACGTCGACAGCGAGTGGGCCGGAGGCAAGGGCAAGTCCCGCGCCATCACCATCTACGCCCCCTCGGGCACCCAGTTCACCAGCCTCTCGATGAGCTACATCAGCTGCTGAGCGGAGCCGGTCGGCAGGAGGAAGCGGAGCTTGCCGCCGTCCGCGGCCAGTAGCCGTCCGCCGTTGGCCTCGATCACCCGCCGGGACGCGATGTTGGCCTCGTCGCAGGTCAGCAGCGCCCGGTCGATTCCGAGCCCGGCGGCCACCGGCAGCGCGGCGGCCAGCATCGCGGTCGCGTGGCCCCGGCGGCGGGCGCTCGGGCGGACGTCGTAGCCGATGTGCCCGCCGACCCGCCGCAGGCCCGGGGTCAGGCGGTGCCGGATGGCGAGCCGCCCCAGCACCCGGTCACCCTCGGTCCACCAGAGCGTCGTCATCGGCACCCTCGCGTCGGGGCGGGCGGCCGCCTCGGTGCGCTCGGCCAGGACGCGGGCGACGTAGGCCGCGAAGGCCTCGGCGTCGGTCAGGGCCGGCGGGTCGACGTCGGTGACGAACCACGGGACGGGGCGGCCGGGGCCTTCGGCGTGGAACTCGGCCACGGCCTTGAGGAAGGAGGCCCGCAGCCGGGTGTTCGGGTCGACCAGTTCGGGCATCCGGTTGCTCCTCGTCGTTCGTGTGATGGTCAGTCCACGCCGCCGGCCGCCGAGCGCTCCGTGAACACCCGCAGGCTCAGCCGTGGGGCTCTCTCGCGCGCGAACCAGAGCAGCCAGTGGTCCTGCGCCTCCAGGGCGGCGCGGACGGTCGCGCACCAGTCCTCACGGTCCAGGACCGCGACGTAGGCGGCGAGGACGGCGGCGCGCTGGGCCTCGGTGCAGCCGGAATCCTCGGCGGGGTGGGTGGCGAGGTGCAGCGCCAGTACGGCGATGATGCGGAAGCGGGCGACCGTCGGTGGCAGGTCCGCGGCGTGGCGGGCGTGGGCCGCCAGGACGGCGGCGGCGTGGGGGTAGTGGCGCAGGGAAAGCCCCATGCCCGAGGCGAAGGTCATCACGTCCATCAACCGGCCGACGTGGTCGAAGAGTTCGGGGTCGTCGGCGAGACGGTCGACCTCCTCGTGCACGCGGGAGACCGTGGCGACGCGGCCGGCGAAGTAGCCGTTCAGGAAGTCGCCGTCGACCGCCCGGCGCAGCAGCCACGGCCGGGCGTCCGGATGGTCGAGCCGGCACAGCGCCTCGACGAGGTAGACCCGCCCCCAGCCGCCCGACCGTTCGGCGAGCCAGAGCAGGGACCGCGCGCTCGGGTCGATCCGTTCCAGCGCGGCGGCCGCGAGCGGGCCGAAATGGTGCGAGAGCAGCCCGATCGTGCGGATCAGCGGGATGTCCTCCGCCGTGCCCACCGCGGCGAGCAGGGCGAGCCCGACGAGGACGGCGCACCGGTCGTCCCCGTGGCGCACCAACCAGCGCCCGGTCGCCCGGACGCGGTCGGCCTCGCCCCGGCGGGCTGCGGCGGCGATGGACTCGTCGGGGTGCATCGGGACGAAGACGCGGTGACAGGCCCTGACCAGCTCCTGCGGCCCGGCGGACGTCCGCGCGAAGTGCCTGTCCAGGACGCGGGCCACCCGGACCCCCTGGCGGCGCGGATCCTCGGGCCGCTTGGGCCGCCTGCCGCGGTGGAGTTCGCCGTCCGGATACGGCGCTCCGTCCTTCGGCAGCGGTCCGTCCGGCGTCCGCCCGTGCAGCCGCAGCGCGTGGTCGTACAGGCTGGTCCGGGGCGCGGCCGACCGGCGCCGGAACATGGCGCTCACCAGCGGGTGGAAAGCTCGATTCTCATGATCACGGCGCCGATGCTGGCACCCTTTCCCCGTCCTGACAAGTCCTGTTCCGCGAAGGACGCCGCCTGGATGCCGCCGCCCGCCCGGCCGGCGCCCGGCCGGCTGCGTGAGCCGGCCGGGCCCGCGGGGCCTCAGCCCTTGCCGCCCGCCCGGAGGACCTGGGCGGCGGCCACGCCGGCCGCGCTGTTGCCGTGGCCGCCGCCCTCCACCTCGGCGGCCACGGCGAGGTCGCCGCGGTAGGCGATGAACCAGCTGTTGGTGGCCTGGCCCGAACCGGCCTCCGCGGTGCCGGTCTTGGCGCCGATCTGGCCGCTCAGCCCGGACATCGGGGCACGGGCGGTGCCCTGGGTCGCGGTCTTCGCCATCATCGTGCGCAGGCTCTGGGCGACGTCCGCGGGCAGCTTGCCGGGCGCGGTCACGCGCTTGGCGTCCTCCCGCAGCACGGGCTGACGGAACGTTCCGCTCTGCACGGTCGCGGCCACCGAGGCCATCAGCAGCGAGTTCACCTGGATCTGGCCCTGGCCGATGTACTCGGCCGCCGCCTCGTCCTTGTTCCCCGGCACCGGGATGGTGGCGTCCCGGCTCGGGACGCCGATGCGCCACTCCAGGCCGAGGCCGAACTGGTCGTGGGCCACCGTCGCCAGCGTGCCGAGCTGGAGCTTCTCCAGGCCCTTGTCGATGAAGCCGGTGTTGCAGGAGCGGGCGAAGTCGTCGCTGAGCGTGTAGCCGGGGAAGTCGCCGGGCTCGTCGTTGTGCCACGCCCGCGGGGAGTAGGTGGTCTCCTTGCACGGCACCACGGTGTCCGGGCTCACCCCGGCCTCCAGCAGCGCCGCCGAGGTGATCACCTTCATCGTCGAGCCGGGCGCCTGGCCGCCCCCGAACGCGCGGTTGAACCCGGTCTGCGGGGCGTACGCCATCGCCAGGATCGCGCCGGTGCTCGGCTGGACGGCCACCAGCGAGGCCGGCTTGCCGCCCGCCGACTGCTGCTTCACCGCCTCCTCGGTGACCTGCTGGAGGTCGGCGTCCAGGGTGAGCTTGACCTGCGGCGCGCTCGACGGGGTGAGCACGAACAGCTGCTCCGCCTCCTGGCCGCCGCCGCCCGAGAGCACCACGGCCTGCCCGGTGACCACCTTCGAGCCGTCGGGCGGTGCGATCTGCGGCAGCACCGACTGCAAGGACGGGAACGCGTCGAGCGGGCGGCCCTTGCGGTCCGTCGGCTTGGACACCGGGTTGGGCAGCGCCTTCACGGCGAAGGAGCGCCCGGCGGTGAGCTTGGGGTGGACCAGGCTCGGTGCCCAGCGCACGAGGATGCGGCCGTCCGCCGCCCTCGTGACGCCGAGCGCGCTGTCGTACTCCCACGCCTCCGACGTGCCGTCGAACTCCGCCCGCACCCGGAAGGCGACGGCCGGCTCGCTCGGCGTACCGGTCGGCGAGGGGCCCGTCCCGGTCAGGGCGAGCGAGCGGGCCGGAACGCCGTCGTGGAACGAGGACAGCGCCGTGCGGGCCGCCTCCGGACGGTCCGTCAGACCGGCCGCGGCCGTGAAGTCCCCACGGCCCCAGGCCGCCAGGAACTCCTTCGCCGCCGCGTCGGCCTGCTCGGCGGTCGGCGGCTCCTGCGGCTGCGAGGAGGTGCCCGCCTTCGCGCCGCCTCCGCCGCCGCCCCCGCCGTCGGACGAGCCGCCCAGCATGCTGTACGCGCCGTACCCGGCGACCCCCACCAGCACCGCGAACACCCCGCCCGCGGCGGCCAGCCACACCCGGCGCGAGGCCGGGCGGCGCGGGGCCTCCTCGGGCCCGTCGTACCCGTTGTACTCGTCGTGGTCGTCGTACTCGACGCCCCCGGCGTGCTCGTGCTCGTCACGCATTCTCGTATCCCCCCTGCGTACTGCCGTTACGGGCCCGTTACCTCGGTTCGGGCCCGGAACATCGTAAGCGGCGCCCCCGGCCACCGGGCGGCCGGGCCGTGGACGCGAGCGTCGGGGACTGGTATTCAGGCCACGGGCAACCGGGCGCACCGGGCGCACCGGGTGAACCGGGACGGCCGGGCGGATCCGTCGGCCGGCCGGGACGGACAACCAGGAGAGCAGGGGCGATGCGCAGAGTTCTGATCGTCGGCGCCGGGCAGGCCGGCCTCCAACTGGCCCTGGGGCTACAGTCCCACGGCTACGACGTGACGCTGCTGACCGACCGCGACGCGCAGGAGGTGCGTGACGGACGGGTGCTGTCCACGCAGTGCATGTTCGACGCCGCGCTGCGCACCGAGCGCGTCCAGGGCCTGGACCTGTGGGTCGAGCGGGCGCCCCAGATCGAGGGGATCGGCGTCTCGGTCGCCGGGCCGGAGTCGGCGCGCGTGGTCGACTGGGTCGGACGGCTGGACGGCCACGCGCAGTCCGTCGACCAACGGCTGAAGATGTCGACCTGGCTGGAGCTCTTCGCCGGTCGCGGCGGCCGGGTGGAGGTGCGGCAGGTGAGCGCCGCCGATCTCGAACACCTCTCCCGCTCCTACGACTTGACGCTGGTCGCGGCGGGAAAGGGCGCGCTGTCCTCGCTGTTCGAGCGTGACGAGGAACGGTCCCCGTACACGCGTCCGCAGCGGGCGCTCGCGGTGAGCTACGTGCATGGGCTCGCGCCGCGCCCCGAGCACGACTTCCCGGCGGTGCGGTGCAACCTGGTGCCCGGAGTCGGTGAGCTCTTCGTCATGCCGGTGCTGACGGCCGCCGGGCCGTGCGACACCCTGTTCTGGGAGGCCGTCCCGGGCGGCCCGGCGGACGCCTTCGACGGGATCCGCGACCCGGCCGAACACCTGTGGGTGACACTGGAGTTGATGAAGGCCTTCACGCCTTGGGAGTACGACCGGGCGGCCTCCGGCGTGGAGCTCACCGACGCCGGCGCCACCCTGGCGGGCCGGTTCGCCCCGGTGGTCCGCCGCCCGGTCGGCGAACTGCCGGGCGGAGGCGCCGTGTTGGGCATGGCGGACGTGGTCGTCCTGAACGACCCCATCACCGGCCAGGGGGCCAACAGCGCGGCCAGGTGCGCCGCCGTCTACCTGGAGGCGATCCTCGCCCACGGTGACCGGCCCTTCGACCGGGAGTTCCTCCGGTCCGCCTTCGGCCGGTTCTGGGAGGCCGTCGCCCGCCCCGCCACCGCGTGGACCAACGCGATGCTCGCGCCGCCGCCCCCGCACGTCCGGGAGCTGCTCGGCTCGGGCGGCCAACTCCCGGCGGTGGCCGATCGGTTCGCGAACGCCTTCGACCGCCCGGCCGACCTGGAGGAGTGGTTCTTCGACCCCGGGAGGGCGGCCGCCTACCTGGCCTCGGTGGCGCCGGACGGCCGAACCGGCCGGTAGGGCGACGGAGCTGTCACGGACAGGTCAAGGAATCGTCAAGTCCCGTGCGAACAGCGGCTGATCATGGTGGGTTCGTGTCGGCCCCGCCCGGCCGGGGAACACCACCGGGCGGGCGCAACCCTCAGGGCTGAACGCGAACAACAGGAGACGTGCGGTGGCGGTCGACGGCGGCAACATGGCGGACGCGGTGATCGGAACGGCGGTCAAGGAGCGCACCCGCCTCCACAGCGGCCGCAGCCGGACCACCACCCTGGTGGTGCTGGGCCTGGTCGCGGGCCTGGGTCTGTTCCTCGCGCTGGTGGTCGGCAAGGCGGACCCGACCGGTGCCCCGACCTGCGACGGCGAGACCATGACCCGCCATCAGGTGTGCCGGATCATCTCCAACCGCGGCGGCGGGGGCACCTTCGGCTACGACGAGATGATCGACCGCCGGGAGTCGGGCAAGGGCGTGTGGCAGGC
>NZ_JAFLNG010000406.1 GCF_017427025.1 Streptomyces sp. FH025 | reverse complement strand
TACGAGCGGCGGCGTCGGCGATGGCCGCGGTGATGGCGGCGTCGTCGCCGTGCTCGACGGCGTCCGCGAGGCCCGGGCAGGCGACCTCGGTGACCTCGGCCGTGCCGCCGAAGTCGCGGATCAGGCCGCGCTGGTAGGCGCTGCCGGTGGTGGCCGGGGTGGCCCAGATGGCGACGCGTCCGCCGAACGCGGCCGCGGGCTTGATCGCCGGGACGGTGCCGATGACCGGCAGTCCGGGTTCGAGTTCGGCCCGCAGGGTGGCGAGCGCGTGGACCGAGGCCGTGTTGCAGGCGATCACCAGTGCGTCCGGTTCCAGGGCCGCCGCCGCCCGGCAGCAGCCGAGGGCGAGTTCGGTGACCTCTTCGGGGGTACGCGGCCCCCAGGGCATCGAGGCCGGGTCGGAGGAGAGCACCAGATCGACGTCCGGGCGCAGCTTCCGAAGGGCGGCGGCGGCGGCCAGCAGGCCGATTCCGGAGTCCATCAGTGCGATCTTCACGGGGAAAGACTTTAGTCGATCCGCCCGTCGGGGCCCGTTCTGCGGGAGACTGCCGGGGTGACCGTCCTGCTGTGGATCGCCGCGTTCTCCCTGCTGGTCTGGCTCTGGCTGGCGTGCTGCCACGGCTTGTTCTGGCGCACCGACGTACGGCTGCCGCCGCGTCGCCCGCCGGTGCGTTGGCCGCAGGCGACGATCGTGGTGCCGGCCCGGGACGAGGCCGCGGTGCTGCCGGTGAGCCTGCCGACGCTGCTGGCGCAGAAGTACCCGGGGCGGGCGCGGGTGATCCTGGTGGACGACCACAGCTCGGACGGCACCGGCGCGCTGGCGGCGGAACTGCGGACGATGGACGGGCTGGAGCTGACCGTCACCACCCCTCCCCCGCTCCCACCGGGCTGGACGGGCAAGCTCTGGGCGCTGCGGCACGGGGTGGAGCTGGCCGGCCCGGACGTCGAGTACCTGCTGCTGACGGACGCGGACATCGCGCACGGCCCGGATTCGCTGGCCGAGCTGGTGGCCGCCGCCGAGAGCAACGGCCTCGACCTGGTGTCGCAGATGGCCCGGCTGCGGACGGAGACCGGCTGGGAGCGGCTGATCGTCCCGGCGTTCGTGTACTTCTTCGCCCAGCTGTACCCCTTCCGGCGGAGCAATCGACCCGGCGCCCGGACGGCGGCCGCGGCGGGAGGCTGCTCACTGGTGCGGCGGGAGGCGCTGGAGCGCGCGGGCGGGGTCGCGGGGATCCGCGGGGCGGTGATCGACGACGTGTCGCTGGCCCGGGCGGTGAAGTCCTCGGGCGGTCGGATCTGGCTGGGCCTGGCCGGGGAGGTGGACAGCGTCCGCCCGTATCCGCGGCTGGCACAGCTGTGGCGGATGGTGTCGCGCAGCGCGTACGCCCAGTTGAGGCACTCGCCGCCGCTGCTGCTCGGAACGGTGCTGGGGCTGGCGCTGGTGTACCTGGTGCCACCGGTGGCGACGGCGGCCGGGCTGGTGGCGGGGGCGCCGCCGGTGGCGGCGGCCGGCGCTGCGGCCTGGGTGCTGATGGCGGGCACCTACCTGCCGATGGTGCGGTACTACGGACGGCCGGCCGCAGCGGTCCTGCTGCTGCCGTTCACGGCCGCGCTGTACCTGCTGATGACGGTGGACTCGGCGGTGCAGCACTGGCGCGGCCGGGGCTCGGCCTGGAAGGGCCGGACGTACTCGCGGGTGTGAGAATTCCCCGCCGCGCGGGCCCGGGCGGATCCATACTGCTCGGATGGACCGTCAGCAGATCTCCCGTCTCGCCCACACCCACCACCCGATCGCGGCGCCGCTGGCGGACACGTCGGTGGCCCGGCTGCTGGACCGCGCGCTGGCCGGTCGGGAGTCCGGCCGGATGCTGGACCTCGGCTGCGGCGAAGGTGCCTGGCTGCTGCGGGCGCTGGCCCCGCGTCCGGACTGGCGGGCCGTGGGAGTGGACGTGGACGCGGCGGCGCTGACGAGGGCGCGGGAGAGCGCGACCGCGCTCGGTGTCGTGCGCCGGCTCGGTCTGCACCACCGGGACGCCCGGGAGTTCACCGCCGTGGAACCCTTCGACCTGGTGCTGTGCGTCGGCGCCACCCACGCCTTCGGCGGGCTGCTGCCGACGCTCGCCGCCGCCCGCGAACTCCTGGCCCCGGGCGGCCGGTTGCTGGTCGGCGAGGGGTTCTGGGAGCGCGAGCCGTCCCGGGCCGCGCTGGACGGGCTGGGCGCGGTCCCGGAGGACTTCGCGGACCTCGCGACCACCACCGACCGGGTGCTCGCGGACGGCTGGACCCCGGTGGACGGGCACGTCAGCACGGCACAGGAGTGGGACGACTACGAGTTCTCCTGGACCGGTTCGTTGGCCGAGTGGGCGCTGGACCACCCTGACCACCCGGACGCCGCGGCCGCCCGGGAGGCCGCGGACCGGCACCGCACCGAGTGGCTGCACGGATACCGGGGGACGTTCGGCTTCGTCACCTACCTGCTGCGCCGCGACTGAACGGCCCTACCGGGCTGACTACTTCTGTGTCCGGGCGAGGAAGTCGTCGATCAACGGGGCGATTTCGGGAAGCTTCTCTGCCAGTGCGAAGTGCCCGGTGTCGAGCACGTGCAGTTCGGCGTCGGGCAGGTCGCGCAGATAGGCACGGGCGCCCGCTTCGGTGAAGAACGGGTCGTTCCGCCCCCAGATCACCAGCGTGGGTGGCCGGTTGGCGCGCAGCCACTCCTGCCAGCGGGGGTAGAGCTCCAGGTTGGAGTGGTAGTCGAGGGCGAGTTCGACCTGGATGTCCTTGCGGCAGGGAAGGTCGAGGAAGTGCTGGTCGAGCGTCCAGCCGTCGGGGGCGACCAGGCTCGGGTCGGCGGTGCCGCCCTCGTACTGGCCGCGGGTGACGTCCAGGGTGAGGATCGAGCGGGCGACCTCCTCGGCGCCGGGGATTCCGCGCCGGTGGGCGATGAACTCCCGTGCCTGTTCGGAGAGCCCCTCCTCGTAGGCGTTGCCGTTCTGGACGACCAGACCCGTGATCCACTCCGGCCTGCGGGTGGCCAGGCGCAGGCCGACGGGCGCGCCGAAGTCGAAGACGTAGAGCGCGAACCGGTCCAGCCCGAGGGCGAGGCAGAAGCGCTCGACCACGTCGGCGAGGGTGTCGAAGCGGTACCGGAAGACATCGGGCCCGGGGCTGTCGCTGTGGCCGAAACCGGGGTAGTCGGGGGCTATCAGGCGGTACCGGGCGCCGAGCGCGTCGAGCAGGCGGGCGTACTGGTGCGAAGCGGAGGGGAAGCCGTGCAGCAACAGGAGGACGGGGGCGTCGGCCGGGCCGGTCTCGCGGTAGAAGACGCGCAGACCGTCGAGTTCGACGTGGCGGTGGTGGACGTGCGGGATCGTCAGCTCACTCATGCTAACCATTGAACCGCATCTGAGTGGTTAAGTGTGGCGCATCGGGACGATGCGTCGGAGCGGGCTGACGCGACACCATCGGTCTGGCGATGCTCAGCCCTTCTGCAACTGCTCCTGTTGCACCAGGTAGTCCAGCACCTCGGGCATCGCCTCGACGCCGCCGGCCCTGGTCGGCGAGGTCCGGTACTCGCCCTGGACGACCACCGTCGGCAGTTCGTTGACGCCGTAGCGGATGAACTGCGCGGCCGCGTCGTCCACCGACCTCCGCACCTCGGCGGAGCCGTAGGCCGCGCGGAACTTCTGGGCGTCGACGCCTTTGCGCGCCGCCCAGTTGGTGGCGGTGACCTCGGTGGTGACGTCGGCCCCGTCGTTGTGGATCGAGCGGAAGGCGGCGGTCTGCAGGCTCTCGACCAGGCCGAGGCGCTCCAGCGTGAAGTACAGGCGTGCGTGGGCACGCTGCACGCGCTCTTCCGGGCTGCCCGGCCAGATCGCCGGGACGCGGCGCAGCACGACGTCGGCGCGGTGCTTCTCGGTCCAGGCCCGCAAAGGCTGTTCGAGCGCCTGGGAGTGGCCGCAGTCGTACCAGAAGAACTCGGCCGCCTCGGTGCGGGCGCTCTCGCGCACCGGCTGGGGGTGGTCGAGCCTGACGAACTGGACGCCCTCGACGGGGTGTCGGTGGGTCGCCGCGCCGGCCTGGAGGGGGGACACGACGATCCCGGCGGCGACGGCGAGCAGAACGGTGGACCGCAGCAGCGACTTCGAGTTCACACCGGGCAGTGTGCTGGCGACGGTTCGTTACCGACGAGTCCGCTGCGGGCGGCCGGGCCGGAATCGCCCGGACGGCGCAACGCGAGCCCTCGGCAGGACTCGCGGTGCGAACCCTCCGTCAGCGCACGGTCGGTGGGCCCCCGGACCACACCTCGGCGACCAGTCGCTGCCAGTCGTCCACCACCGCGCCCAGCTCGAAGTGCTCCAATGCGTGCAACCGGGCGGCCGCGCCGAGGCCCGCGCGGTTGACCGCGAGCACCTTCGCCAGCGCCTCGGCCAGGGCGAGCGGGTCCCCGGGGGCGACCAGCGCGCCGGTGGCGCCGTCCCTGACCACTTCGCGCACCCAGCCGACGTCGGTGGCGACGGCGGGCACCCCGGCCAGCGCCGCCTCGATCAGCGCGCCGGGCACGCCCTCGCTGTCGCTGGTGAGCAGCAGCGCGTCGGCGGCGCGGTAGAGCGGGGCCGGGTCGGGCAGGGCGCCGAGGAAGTGGGCACGGGCGGCGGCCGGGTGACGGGCCAGGGCCTCGCGCAGCGGGCCGTCCCCGGCGATGGCGAGCCGGACGTCGGGCAGGCGGTCGAGCACGTCGAGGGCGAGGTCGAGCCGCTTCTCCGGGGATATCGCTCCGATCCAGGCGACCAGCAGGACGTCCGCGGGCAGGCCCAGGGCGTGCCGGGCCGCGCGCCGGTCGGCCCGGCCATCGGCGGGTGGATAGCTTTCGGCGGCACGGGAGTTGGGGATCACCCGCACCTTTCCCTCGGGCAGCCGGAACTGTTCCTCCAGCACCGCGCGCGCCTCGTCGGTGAGCGTGGTGACGGCGGCCGCGCGGTGCATCAGCGCGCCGCCGCGCAGCCGGCGCAGGCGGTTCGCGGTCCAGTAGCGGGGGTGGCCGACCGAGACGTAGACGAAGGGGGTGCGGGTGCCGGCCAGGGCGAGGGCGCAGGCGGCCAGGGTGTGCGAGCCGTGGGCGAGCACGACGTCGGCGGTACGGGCGGCGACGCGCAGCGCCCGCAGCGTGCTCGGATGCATCCGGCCGGGCCCGAGGACGGTGGCGTAGTGCAGGACGGAGGCGCCGGGACCCTGGTCGGAGCCCTCGCCGAGGCCCTCGCTTGGGCCCGCGCCTGGGCCCGCGGCGGAGCCCTCGTCGCGGCTCTGATCGGGGAGTTCCTCGGGCGGCTCCCCGGAGCGGGGTTCGAGGGGTTCGCCGGCCTCGGCGCCCGCCGCGGTGTCCTGGCGTCCACCGGTTCCGGCGCGTATGCCGGACTCGGGGCGTCTGCCCGGCGGGGCGGCGAGCGCGGCCGGGTGCGGGGCGAGGGCGCACAGCGCGGAGGACTGGCCCCGGCGGCGCAGTTCCCGGTGGAGGTCACGGGCGAAGTTCTGGGCTCCACCGCGTCGGGAGTCACTGATCAGGTGCAGGACGCGCGGGCGGGTTCCGGCCGGATCGGCCGACGTACGGTCGGACATGGACTGACCTTGGCACAGCACCACGCCCCGTACAGCCCCTTCGCGCAACCTCGTGGTGGTCCGTGCGCCCGCGCCCGTACACCCGGTGTGCGCTGAAGAGCCGCCGTCGTGCGCTGATTGCGACCGCCGTGCGCCCCGTCTCACCCCTGTCGCTCCACGTCGCCGCCCTCCGTTTCGCCGCACGCCGCGTCAAGTACCGGCTCACAACGTCAAGTTGTCCGGCCACCCGACCGTCGATGGGCCGGTACGCGGAACACCCGTCGGCCGTCTGGGGACACCGGGTGCGGGCCGTCGGCCGGTTACGCGGATCGGGTGAACGCGGTTGGACCTCGACCCGGGCCGGTCGGCAGGATGTCCGGCCGGGGCATCGTCGTGCCGCCCCATCTCCCCCTTCCTCGTTCGGATTTGGAGTCACCCGGTGTTCAAGGGATTCCGCAGCTTCCTGCTGCGCGGAAACGTGGTGGACCTCGCGGTCGGCATCGTGATCGGCGCGGCCTTCACCGCCGTCGTCACCGGGTTCGTCAGCGCCTTCCTCACACCGCTCGTCGGGGTCGCGTCCGGTGCGGTCGGGGACTTCAGCCAGAAGACCTTCGAGGTGGGCGGCACCCAGTTCCCGTACGGGCTGTTCGTCAACGCGACGATCGGCTTCGTGCTGACCGCCGCGGTCATCTACTTCGCCGTGGTGGTTCCGGTCGGCAAGCTGCAGTCGCGCTTCGAGAAGGAGAAGCCGGCCCCGGTCGCGAAGGTGGACTGCCCGGAGTGCCTGAGCTCGATCCCGGCCGCCGCGACCCGCTGCTCCTTCTGCACCTCGGAGGTCGGCGCCCGGCCCGCCCTGCCCGCACAGTCCCAGGCGCTGCAGTCGCACTGACCCCGTGCGGGCACTGACCCCGTGCGGCGCTGACGCGCCGTACGGACACGGGCGACCGGGCTCATCCGGCCGGTGCGGACCCGGTCGGGCGGCGGCCTGACCTGTGCTGACGGGGATTTTATTCCCGAAACATTCACGAGCCCTCGCCGCACCGGCGGCGGGGGCTCGAATGCGCCGGCGCACGCCCCGCCCGCAAAAGTTTCTCCGCAGGGACCGCAGCCGTCCACCGGCCGGTCACCCCAAGGTTTTGCGGCGGCCCCGTCCAAGCGCTGTTCGATCACTGACGGCGCGCCAGGGCTGTCCGGAACTGGTCGCCGGTATGTCCGTTCTTCCTACTTTCGAAACCTTTGTGCGAGCGAAGACTGTGTAAACACTCGAACTGCTCACCCTCCCGCTCTCCTCAGCAGGCTCGTTGTGGGCTTACCGTATGCCCCATGACCTCGCCCCGCTCCTACGACGGAGTCGGCTACCCCTCTCCGTCCTTCTCCTCCGGCACGCCGATCTACGACAGCCTCGTGGCTGAGCGCGGCGTCCCCCAGATCGCACCCATCAACGTGCCGGCCGCCCTGCCGCCGGCACTGCCCTCCAGTTACGGATCCGGCCTCGCGCCGTCCTACGAGAACCGGTACGGCGCCGGGTACGAGAGCGCCGGCA
>NZ_JAFLNG010000405.1 GCF_017427025.1 Streptomyces sp. FH025 | reverse complement strand
GGGCGGCCGCCATCAGGCCGAGGCCCAGGACTCCCCGTCGGCTCGGTTCCGCCACTGCGTCCTCCCTGTCTGCCCGGCCGCGTCGGTCCGGTGCGTCGTCCTGTGCCATCCTGCCGCGTCGCGGCCGTGCGTCCCCGCGCTGCGTCAATCTGCTGCGTCAATGCGCGGACATCCTTCCCTCTTTCGGGGCGTTCAGGTGTGCCGCCGCGCCGAAGCCGCGGGCACGGCCGGGAGGGCCGTACGGGCGCTCCCCGGCGTGTTGGCCCGCGCGGTTCCCGGGTGGCCGCGCCGGGTCACCTAGCCTGACCGGGCCCGCCGTCCGGCGGCCACAGGGGGGCCGGAGCCGTGTGCGGCCGGCCGAAGTCGTGGACAGGGGTGCACGTGGTTTCGTCGGGTTCGGCCGAACCGGGGGCGGCTCCCGCGACCCGGGGCGAGAGGTTCCGGGAGTGGATGCTCGAAGGCCTGTCGGACATGGCCAAGCAGCACCCCGGCCCGCACGCGGAGGCGCCGCTGGAGAAGGGCCAGCGCTGGTGGCGGGTGATGTGCCTGACCGGCCTGGACTACTTCTCCACCCTCGGCTACCAGCCCGGCATCGCCGCGCTCGCGGCCGGCCTGGTCTCGCCGCTGGCGACCATCGTGCTGGTGATCGTCACCCTGCTGGGAGCACTGCCGGTCTACCGGCGGGTCGCCCACGAGAGCCCGCACGGGCAGGGGTCGATCGCGATGCTGGAGCGGCTGCTGTCGTTCTGGCAGGGCAAGCTCTTCGTGCTCACCCTGCTGGGTTTCGCGGCCACCGACTTCATGATCACCATCACCCTCTCGGCCGCCGACGCGAGCGCGCACCTGGTGGAGAACCCGCACGTGCACAGCGCGCTCGCGGGCAAGCAGATCACCCTCACCATGATCATGATCGCGCTGCTCGGGGCGGTCTTCCTCAAGGGCTTCAGCGAGGCGATCGGCCTGGCCGTCGTGCTGGTCGCGGTCTACCTCGCGCTCAACGTCGTGGTGGTGGCCAACGGCCTCTGGCACGTGCTCAAGGCCCCGCACGTTTTCAGCGACTGGACGGACGCCCTCACCGTCGAGCACGGCAACGCGCTCGCCATGGTCGGCGTCGCGCTCATCGTCTTCCCGAAGCTGGCCCTCGGCCTGTCCGGCTTCGAGACCGGCGTCGCCGTGATGCCGCACATCGAGGGCGACCCCGACGACACCGAGGAGAAGCCCACCGGCCGGATCCGGGGCGCCCGCAAGCTGCTCACCACCGCCGCCGTGATCATGAGCGTGTTCCTGATCACCACCAGCTTCATCACCACCCTGCTCATCCCGGCCCCCGAGTTCAAGGCGGGCGGCAAGGCCAACGGGCGGGCGCTCGCCTACCTCGCGCACCAGTACCTGGGCAACACCTTCGGCAGCGTCTACGACCTGTCCACCATCGCGATCCTCTGGTTCGCCGGCGCCTCCGCGATGGCCGGACTGCTCAACCTGATGCCGCGCTACCTGCCGCGCTACGGCATGGCCCCGCACTGGGCCCGGGCGGTGCGCCCCACCGTCATCGTGCTCACCCTGATCGCCTTCCTGGTCACCTGGCTGTTCGACGCCAACGTGGACGCGCAGGGCGGCGCCTACGCGACCGGCGTGCTGGTGCTGATCAGCTCGGCCGCGATCGCCGTCACCATCGCCTCGCACAAGGCCGGGCAGCGCCGCTGGACGGTCGGCTTCGCGGTGATCTCGGCGGTGTTCGTCTACACCACGGCCGTGAACATCGCCGAGCGGCCGGACGGCGTCAAGATCGGCGCCTGCTTCATCGCGGGCATCATGCTGGTCTCCTTCCTCTCCCGGCTCAAGCGGGCCTTCGAACTGCGGGTCACCGACGTGGTGCTGGACGAGGTCGCGGAGCGGTTCGTCCGGGACTACATGCACCGCCCGCTGCGCCTGATCGCCAACGAGCCGAACAGCCGCGACCTCGCCGAGTACCGCGACAAGATCCGTCAGATCCGCGCCGACAACGACATCCCGGCCGAGGACGACCTGGTCTTCGTCGAGGTCACCGTGCTCGACCCGTCCGACTTCGAGGCCGTGCTGACCGTGCGCGGCGAGGTGCTGCACGACCGCTACCGGGTGCTGGCGCTGGAGAGCTCCAGCGTGCCCAACGCGCTGGCCGCGCTGCTGCTCCAGGTGCGCGACCTCACCGGGCAGCAGCCGCACATCTACTTCGAGTGGACCGAGGGCAACCCCTTCGCCCAGTTCCTGCGGTTCTTCCTGTTCGGACAGGGCGAGATCGCGCCCGTGACCCGCGAGGTGCTCCGCGAGGCCGAGCCCGACCGCAGACGCCGCCCCGCGGTCCACGTGGGCTGAGCCGCACGGCCGCCGGGTCAGCGGCTCTGGCGGGACTTGGTCCAGGCGGGGGCGACGATGGCCACCAGGGCGACGGCGAAGCCGATCTGGAGGATGTGGCGGATCCAGTCGATGCCCGCGGTGTGGCGCACGCCGAGCCAGCCGGAGACGGCGTTGCCGAGCAGGGCGCCGGCGGCGCCGAGCAGCATGGTCAGCCACCAGGGGATCGACTGCGGCCCGCGCAGGATCAGTTTGGCGAGGACGCCCAGCACGAAGCCGATGAGAAGAATCCAGACGATCTGGAACATCGCGGTCCACCTTCCCGGCGGCGCCGGAGGGCACCGGCGTGCCGAATCACCGAAGACACGGCTCGTCCCATGGTCACCCCGGCCGGCCTGGCGGGCACCTCGGGGCGCGGACGCGCAGGTGTCGGGCGGCGGCGGGGTCCGGCCGACGGCGGGGCCGGAAAGGGACTGTCCGCCGGGTGCTTCGTGTCGAAGCGCGTCTCCTGACGCGGCGCCGGTTCAGAAGTTCCGGACCGTCTCGACGGCCTCCCGCACGTGCGGGTGCGGATCCGCGGCGAGGCCGTCGAGCAGTTCGGTGACGCCAGGGGTGGACCAGCGGTGGACGGTCCACACGAGGTCGCGCCGGACGTCCGGGTCCGGGTGCTCGGCCAGCCGGGCGAGCCGGTCCAGCGGGCCCCGGCGCCGCAGGGAGAGCCAGTGCAGGGCGTCGCGCAGCGCGGCCACCTCGCCCGGGCACCCGGCGGCCTCGATCCGGGCGAGCAGCACGGGGACGGGCGGCGGCGGGCCGTCCAGCGGGTGCGGGTGGCGTTCGCGCAGCCGGCGGTCGCCGTACCCGCCGTACTCCCGGCAGCCCACGCAGGTGCAGGGGCGGGTTCCGTGGGCGTCCGGGCGGTAGCGCCAGCCCGAGACCTGCGGGACGGCGCGGATCCGGTGCACCTCGCGGGCGTCCGCCGGGCGTGGCAGGACGACCTCCCAGCCGCGTGGGTCCGCCAGCGCGCCGATCCGGGCGACGGCCTCGGCGGCTGACAGCCACTGCTGGGCGTCCCGGGCGCTGTCCCGGTAGTGCCCGACCAGCACCTGCTGCGCGTCGTCCAGCCGCAGGTGCACCGCGACCAGCGCGCCCTTGGGGCCGAACCGGGCCAGTTCGCGCAGCCACTGGTGGGTGAGGGTGTACGAGGGCAGCACCGGGAAGCAGTACACCCCGCGCACACCGCCCTGGCCCCGGCTGTCGGCCCGGATCCCGGCGCGGCGGATGCGCGGCGCGTTCGCCGCGGCCGTCAGGTGCACGAACATCGCCATGGCGGCGGACGCTAGCGGTCCGTGCGGGCGCGGGTCGAGCGATTATCGGGGCGGCGTCGGGGTGGTGCGGCGGTCGATCAGGGCGGCGAGGCCGTCCAGGATCCGCTCCAGCCCGAAGTCCAGGGCCTGGTCGCGGCCGTCCGGTTCGGCCATGGCGGCGGCCAGGGCCGGGTAGCGGTCGGCGTGCCGGTGCACCACGGTGCCGAGGGCGGTGAGGAGTTCGGCCTCGGGGGAGCCGTCCGGGCCGACCGCGCGGGACTGCTCGGCGATGCTCCGCACGTGCCCGGCGAGCAGTACGGCGGCGTCCATCCGCTCGGAGCCGGTCAGCCCGCGGCCGTCCAGGGCGGCCACCACCCGTTCCAGCCAGGCGAGTTCCCTGGGGCCGAGCACCCGGGGGCCGATGGTGGCGTCCAGCAGCCACGGATGCCGGGCGAAGGAAGCGGCCAAGTGATGGGCCCAGGCGGTGAGTTGTTCCCGCCAATCGCCCTCGGCGGTTGCCGGGGGCTCGTCGAGGGCCGACTCGACCATCAGCGCGATCAGTTCGGCCTTGCCGGGCACGTAGCGGTAGAGCGACATCTTGGTGAAGTCGAGCAGCCCGGCGACTTTCTGCATCGAGACCGCGCCGAGCCCCTCGGCGTCGGCCGCCTCGACGCCCGCGGCGGCGATCCGCTCCAGGCTGAGGGCCGGCTTCGGCCCCCGGGTCGGCTTGGCGGGCGGGCCCCAGAGCAGCCGCACCGTGTCGTTCGCCGCCTCGCCCATCGCCTGCTCCCGCCTCGGGGGTTGTCTGTCCGCGCCAACTGCGTCTACCGTACACAGCAACGAACAGTGTCCGCGAGACACAGTTTCACAGGCTCCCCATGAACGGAGTGGTTTCCATGAGCGCATCCCCGAGCCCGAGCACCAAGGTCCTGATCTCGGGCGCGAGCATCGCCGGCCCCGCCCTGGCCCACTGGCTGGTCCGGTACGGCTTCGAGGTGACGGTGGTCGAGCTCGCCCCGGCGCTGCGCGGCGGCGGTCAGAACGTCGACTTCCGGGGCCCCACCCACCTGACCGTGCTGGAGCGGATGGGCGTCCTGGAGGAGCTGCGCGCGCTCGACACCGGCGGCAGCCCGATGACCTTCGTCGACGCCGACGGCCGCCAACGGCTCCACCTGCCCGCCGAGTTCGCGGGCGGCGAGCTGGAGGTCCCGCGCGGGGAGCTCGCCCAGCTGCTGCACCGGCACAGCGCCGCCCGGGCGGAGTACCTCTTCGGCGACTCGATCACGGCCCTGGAGGAGACGCCGAGCGGCGTCCGGGTCTCCTTCCGGGGCGCCGCGCCGCGCGAGTTCGACCTGGTGATCGGCGCCGACGGGCTGCACTCCAACGTCCGCCGGCTCGCCTTCGGCCCCGAGTCGCGGTTCGTCCGCCACCTCGGCTACTACGCCGCGACCTGGGGGCTGCCGAACGACGGCGGCCTGCCGGTCGGATCGGTGGGGCTCAACGTCCCCGGCCGCCTGATGTCCGTGGGCGCGGACCATCGCGACCCCACCCGCGCCGGGGCCTTCTGCGTCTTCGCCTCGCCCGAACTGCGCTACGACCGGCACGATCCGGAGCGGCAGAAGGCGCTGGTCCGGGCCGCCTACGCGGGCCTCGGCTGGCGGGTGCCGCGACTGCTGGAGAGCCTGGACGCCGCGCCCGAGCTGTACTTCGACTCGATCAGCCGTGCCGACGTCCCCGCCTGGTCCGCCGGCCGGATCGCCCTGCTCGGCGACGCCGCCTGCGGTGCCACCATCGGCGGCATGGGCACCGGCACCGCCGTCGTCGCCGCCTACGTCCTCGCCGGTGAGCTGGCCCTGGCCCGCGGCGACCACCGGGCGGCCTTCGCCCGGTACGAGCGGCTGCTGCGCGGCTACGCCCGAGGCTGCCAGAAGGGCGGGGACCGCACCGGCCCGTTCCTCGCGCCGCGCACGGCGGCCGGGCTGCGGTTCCGCAACGGGCTGCTCAGCCGGCGGTGGGCGCTGGACCGGATGCTGGAGCTGGGAAAGCACGTGACGAGTGTCGAACTGCCGGACTACGAGGCGCAGCCGGCGGGTTCGCGGGCGCCCGGCCGGGTCGGTGCGGCGGGCTGACGCCCCGCTCCCGGCCGGATCGGGGCGGCTCGGGATGTCGGGGGCGCGTTCGCGCGTCCGGGCCCAAGGTCCCACCCGTTCGGCCCCTTGGCCCCTGGCGATCATCCCCGCCGGGGGCGATGCTGCCGGTACCGGCCGGGACGATCCGTGTCCGGTAGGACCAGCACCGTTGGACGAGGTGAACGGGCGTGCGGCATGCCACCGTCGAATCTGTGATGACCAGCCCCGTGGTCACGGTCTCGCCCGAGACCGGGTTCCGGGAGATCGTCGCGCTGCTGACCGAGTACGACATCACCGGGGTGCCGGTGCTGGACCGGGAGGGGCGACCGGTGGGCGTGGTCTCGGAGGCCGACCTGCTGCGCACCCTGGCCGCGCAGGACGACCCGGGCAGCCTGCTGCCCGCCCCGCAGACGGCGCAGGTCGGGCCGGGTGGGGTGGTCACGGCCGCCGACCTGATGACCGCGCAGCCGGTCTGCACCACGCCCGACACCAGCGTGGTCGCCGCCGCCCGGATGATGAGCCGGCACGGGTTGAAGCGGCTGCCGGTGCTGGACGAGGAGGGCCGGGTCATCGGCATGGTGAGCCGAGGGGACCTGCTGAGGGTGTTCCTGCGCGAGGACCAGGTGATCCGGCGGGAGATCGTCGAGGAGGTGCTCGGCCGGATCGACGGGGTGAGCCCCGCGGAGGTCGGGGTGGAGGTCGACCAGGGCCGGGTGGTGCTCAGCGGCACCGTGCCCGAGGCGCACCTGGTGCCGATCGTGTTGAACCTGTGCCGCTCGGTGGACGGCGTGGTCTCGGTGACCGACCGGCTGCGGGCCGGGGGCACCACCGCCTCGGTCGGTTGACCGGCGGGGCCGCTGCGGGCCGCCTGCTTCGCATACTGCGGAGTGTATCGGGTAACTCACTCTGTGTGCCCGGTGGGTCCGACCGCCGGGGCAGCGGAGCTTCGGGGAGGCGGCCGTGGCAGTCGTGTTCGACGCGGACTTCACTTCGACCAGACAGTGGATCGCCGGGCGCAGCAGTGCCTACCCCCGGATGGGGCCGACCAACCGGAGCGATCACAAGCTCGATTTCCTGAGTCGTGAGTACTGCCCGGGCGGGGTGTTCGCCGCCGTCCGACGGCCCACCGGCGGGCTGTGGACCTGCAATCTGCTCACCACCGAGGGCAGCCCGGAGGGCTTCCAGGTGCGCACCGGGGACACGGTGTCCGCACGGGTCACGCTGCCGGTGGGGCTGGGCGCCTGGCCGGCGATCTGGACCTGGCGGGACGGCGGCAACGAGGTGGACCTCTTCGAGTACCACCCGGACAACCCGGACCTGCTGGAGATCTCCAACCACGTCCGGGGCGGGTTCCGGTACTGGCGCGGCGGCGGGGTGGGGATCGCGCCC
>NZ_JAFLNG010000404.1 GCF_017427025.1 Streptomyces sp. FH025 | reverse complement strand
GCGTCGCCCCGATGGCCGCCTACCGATACGTCTCCGGCAAGGACGAACTCATCGAGCTGATGGTCGACTTCGCGTACGGCCAGCTCCCCCTGGACACCCCCGCCGACAGCTGGCGCGAGGCCATGCGCTCCATGGCCGTCCACCTGAGGGCCATGCACCTGGCCCATCCGTGGACCGTCCGGGCGACCACCGCCTTCTCCCTCAGCCCCAACCAACTGGCCGTCCCGGAACGCGCGTTCGCCGCCCTCGCCGGGCACGGCCTGGACGCCGACACCACCATGGCCGTCTTCCGCACCGTCACCGGCTACGTCCACGGCTCGATCGCCGCCGAGATCGCCCTCCAGACCCTCCGCCGCGATCGCGGCTGGTCCGACGGCGACGAGACCCGCGCCGGCCTGGCCCCCCGGATGTCCTACCTGATGGGCACCGGCCGCTACCCCAACTACCAGCGCTACCTCCACGAGGCCACCCGCAAGGACGACGCCGACTGGCAGTTCGAAACCGGCCTCGACTGCGTCCTCGACGGCATCGCCGCCCACTTCGGCATCTGACCGCCGCCAGCCCCGCGTCTCCAGGGCCTCGGCCGGGTCGACTTCCTGCGGACCCATTCGTGCGCATACGTGTCGCCCACTCAGCGCACGGGAATTGCGGCTGGTTCGGCGGGCGGAGAGGTTGGGCTCGGGGCATCTCCGCCCTCTGTCTGAGCGCCCGACACCCAAGGAGTCATCATGCGACGCCTCGCGACCGTACTCGGCACCTTCGCCGCTGCGGGGGCCATGGCCATCGCCCTGCCCAACGCGGCCTTCGCCGCCACCGGGCAGCTCATCTTCGCCCCCGGCCAGTTCATCCAGAACCCGAGCGGCTGTTACAACGCACCGATCTTTCCGCTCATCGTGCAGAACGAGACCAACAAGAACGCCACCGTGTACGACGGGCCGAACTGCACCGGAAACGTGCTCGCGACCGTTCCTCCCGGCGGCGGCACGACCCAGGAGTTCGGCTCCAGCGTGTACGTCCCCTGACAAGAGCGAAGCAACCGGCCACCGCTGCGCAGGAAGTCGGACCGGCCGACTTCCTGCGCAGCGGCGGTGGCGGCGCGCGAAGCTAGCGGCGGCCCGGGAGGGCGAGGAGGGCCAGGGCGCCGGCGAGGACGGCGAGGCCGCACCAGGAGAGGACGGGCAAGCGCTCACCCAGCGCCGCGACGCCGAGGACGGCGGCGACGGCGGGCTCGGCGAGGGTCAGGGTGGTGGCGGTCTGGGCGGAGGTGTGCCGCAGGCCGTGGCCGAAGAGCCGGTACGCGAGGAAGGTGGTGATCACCGCGAGGTGAAGCACCACGCCCGATCCCCGCGCCGAGAGCAGCCAGCCCGTCGGGCCGCTCAGCAGCACCGGCAGGACGGTCAGCGCCGCCCCGCCGAACATCGCCCCCATCACCCCGGCCGAGGGGTGCCCGGCCGCGATCAGCCGCCCGCCGACCAGTGAGTACACCGCGTACGAGAGCCCCGCGAGCGCCGCCAGCAGCACCCCGAGGAGGTCCACCGCCGCCCCGCCGCCGGTGAGCTCGGGGCCCAGCACCAGGACGGCGCACCCGAGCACGGCCAGCGCCGTGGCCCCGGCCCAGCGCCCGCTCGGCCGCCCCTGCCGGGCGAGCCACCCCAGCAGCCCGGTGAACACGGGCGCGCTCCCCAGCGCGATCACCGTGGCCACCGCGACGCCCGTACGGCTCACCGCCGGGTAGAAGGTGACCGGGTACCCGGCGACCGCCACCGCCCCGACCACCAGCAGCCACCGTTCACGCGCCCCGCACCGGCGGGGCAGGGCCCACGCGGCACGGTCGGTGAGGAACAGCAGCAGCCCGCCGAGCACCAGCCCGGCGGCCCCGATCCCCGCCGCCGGGGCACCCGAGGGGGCCAGTGAACTGGCGGTCCCGGTGGTGCCCCACAGCAGCGCGGCGGTCAGGATCGGGAGCGGCCCGCCGAGCGGGCCGGTGCGGCGAGGAGCCGTGGACATGGAACGGGCAGGCGTGGACAAACGATTCGGCACAGTCGTGAACTTCCGTCGTCGAAGACCGTCAGGAGAACTGGTTCCGAGAACGGGCGCACGCCATCAGCCCACAGCGGCCTCAACGAGCCGAGCCGGGGCGAAGGGGATCAAGCCACCTGCTGCGTGCGCCCGATCAGGCGCTGAGCGGTGGCAGCACGACGTGCCAGTAGAGCTTCACCCGTCCGATGCTACCCGGCCTGCGCAGAAAGTCGACAAGCCCGACTTCCTGCGCGACATCCCCAGGCCTGCGACAGTCCAAGAACGGGGGGTCTTACTTGCCTCCCGACGGCTCGGAACCCCCGATGGCGAGCGCAAGCTTCCACATGCCGGTGGAGGGATTCACCTTGTGTTCCTCACCCCACTCGGCCAGTTCCTTCGCCCGGGTCGCGGCCAGCCGCCAGTTCGGCCCGTAGAGGCTGAAGTTCTGATCCGTCTTCCCGTATCCCGCCGGAAAGCACTTCTCAAGGAACGGCAGGAGCTCCTTGAAGGAATTGGCCGAGCGTCGATACTCCATGAAATGCAGCAGTAGCCACACCTCGAAGCACGGATTCGAGAACGCCACCTCGATGTTCTTCCGCCGCGCCTCGATCACCGTCTGGTCCAGGTTGGGGAATTCGTCGACATCGAGGACGCACCACGTCTCGTCGTACTCGCCGCCTGCCCGGTCGCGCAGGAACTCGGCGTGCTCGACGACCTGGGAAGGAGACTTCGGGTGCTCGACTATCTTCACGGAGACCGCCGGGTTCCGAGCGCTCGACCTGAGCCCGTTGAGGTAATTGCTTTCCGTCACCTTCGCCCCGCAGACCACCAGAAGCCGCTGCCGCGACTCTCGGTAGCCCGACTTCCTCCCCAGCTGCGTGTCAAAAGAGGGACGCTTACGACCGCTCGGCTTCGTCGCCCTTGCCATCTTCATCCCCCCGGGCCGCTACGGCATTGGCAAAACTCTCATCGATGTACGGCACGCCGCCGTAGCTTCCACTGAGGTACCGGCGTTCGCGGTTCTCCTCCTGGCGCGGCTTGAAATCGGCCAGGGCGAAGAGTTCCGTCTCGCCGTACTCGTTCTTCTCCACGAACCAGACCTGGTCCCGCCGCAGGATGTCCTCCCCGCCGGTCCGGCCGAGCAGGCTGACGTCGTGCGAGGTGAAGATCAGCTGGGCGCCCTTGGGGTTGGTCTCGGCGTTCTGGAACAGTCCGATCAAGCGCGCCGTCAGAATGGGGTGCAGGCTTGAGTCGATCTCGTCCACCACGAAGGTTCCCCCTCGGCGGAGCGCGTTCAGGAAGAGGGGCGCCTGTCGCAGCAGCGCCTGGGTTCCTTCGGACTCCTCGGACACGTCCATCCGGACCATTCCGTCGCGTCCGCGATGTCCTATCCATGGGCGGACGACGGCCCGGGGGCCGTTTTCTTCGAGTTCATCCAGACGGTGCTGTGGAATGCGCCGACCGTACCGCTTCCGCAGCTCTTCCTCATCGAGCAGTACGTGCTCCGTTCCGAATTCCGTGATCCCGAGATCCGCGGTGCGCAGCAGTTCGATGAGTTCCGGATTCCGGTCCTGCTGCTCCAGGAGACGTTCCACACCGAGCCCCAAATGCGTGAAACGTCGGCTGAGGAGGAGGTTCTGGGCGAACCAGTCGTACACCGGCCGGAAGTCCTGCTGGCGGGATCGGGCGGCCATGGACATGAACAGGACGTTGGGCTCGGTGATGTTCTCGACCAGGTTCAGCTCTCGCCGGTGCTGCGAATCACCGATTTCCAGCCCGTCGGGTGAGCGCTCGAAGATCTTGCGCTTCTTGCCATGAGGAAAGCTGTGCAGCCACTCGTCGACCACCTGCTCGTCGTTCACGCTGAACCCGTAGGTGTAGCGGATGCCCTCGATCAGCAGGTCCGCCACGTACCAGGACGGTTCGTCGCAAGCGGCCTCGTCGAGGCGGAACGGCCGACGGGTCACGCCGCCGTCCGGCTCGGCGTCACGGTGCGAGTTGACGACCATCCTCCGCATGTAGGCCAAGGCGTCGAGGATGTTCGACTTACCGGCCGCATTGGCTCCGAAGATGCCAGCCACCGGGACTGCTTCCCAGTGCGTCCCGGCCGGCCGGTCCGCGTCGTAGACCGGGTGCAGCTGTAGCGACTGTTCATCCCGGATCGAGCGATGATTCGCGACCCTGAAATTCAGTAGCATCCGCGATCCCCCCTTTCACGGGTTGTTGAGCCTGTCTGTGCAAGTGAATCGCGCAAACAGGCCTTCGGCAAGCCCGAACAGCCGCCATGGCAGGCCCGACTACCTGCGCGGCACCCGCAGGCGACGGTCCGGGAACAGGAGTCCCGCCCGCCTCCGAGGTGTTGCTCCGCCCCGGGCGGGGGCGCGCCGCTTCCCGCGTGCGCCAACTGGCGGTCCGGCACGGGCTTTCCGGCCGGGCGAACCGCCAGCCGGTCCCTACGCTGGGTAGCGGCCCATCAGCTCACCGGAGGGATCCGCTCATGCGCCGCTCCCGTCTCGCGCTGTCCCTGACCCTGGCCATCGCAGCCGCCTCCACCCTGGTCGCCGCCGACGTCGTGCAGGACGAGTCGATCCGGTCCGTCAGCCTGCCGGTGCTCCGCGACCCGCAGGCCCAGCAGAAGCTCCACCTCATGACGGACCCGGTGCAGGACTGGGTGGAGTCCGGCGACCCCGCGGCGGCCGGCTACACCGGGACGGTGATCGACGCGTCGAACCAGCACGCCGACATCTATTGGAAGGGCGAGGCCCCGGCCAAGGTCCGGGAACTGCTCGACGCGCACGCCAGCTCCGGCTACACCGTCGACGTCCACCCCAGCGCGTACTCCCGCGCGCAGATGCGTGCGGCGATCGACAAGTTCACCGCCGCCGTGGAGCGCGAGGCGTGGACGTCGATCGGCCCGCAGGAGGACGGCGCCGCCATCGCGATCACGTACTCGCCGGCGAAGGCCTCACGGCTGACCGGCGGCGACACGGCTGCGCAGGCGTACTCCCGGCGGGCCGCCGAGATCGCCGGGATGCCGGTGACCGCCACCGTCGAGGGAACACCGATGGCGCTGTCCGGCAGCCGGCACTCCGACGGCGCGCCGTACTACGCGGGCGCCGAAGTGAGCACCAGCAAGGCCGAGTTCTGCTCGACCGCGTTCAGCGGCTGGAAGGACAACAAGAAGGTGCTGCTGACCGCCGCGCACTGCGGCGGTGGCCGGTACTACAACGGCACCGCCGGCTACATCGGCGACCTGTACGCGACCGGCGCCGGTCTGGACGTCGGCATGATCGCGATCAACGGGAACGGCGGCGGCCGGTTCTACGACGGCCCCTGGTCGGACAACAGCGGCTCGTCCCGGCGCACGTACGGGGTCGGACGGAACAACGTCGGGGACCTGATCTGCCTCAGCGGCGCCCAGTCGGGGTGGAAGTGCGACGTGGAGATCAAAAGGGTCGACGTGGAGACGACGAACAACGAGGGCACGAAGATCAAGCCGGTGGACGTCGCCGAGTCGAAGGGCGGCGACCGCCGGGCGATCGCCGCGAAGGGCGACAGCGGCGGCCCGGCGCTGGCCAACCCCTCCGGCGCGAACGGCGACATGGAGGCCCGAGGCGTGATCGTGGCCGGCCGGACGGAAGTCAGCTGCCCGGCCGGGTCGACGGCCCATTCGACGACCTGCTACTCGCAGGTGCTGTACGTGCCGATGACCCCGGTGGTGCAGCAGATGGGCTTCTCGATCTCCTGACGAGAACACACCGTTGTCCCCTGACAGGCGATATCGACCGGCGGAGCCGAACCCTCATCGGTACGGTCAACTTCATGGAAGACCTGCCCGAGAGCGTGGACCGCGACATCCTGGATCACCAGATCATCCTTGCGATCAAGGCGATCAGGAACGCATCCGGCTGCACGATCCACGAAGCGATCGACGTCTTCGCGCAGCGGTATGAGGAACTCCGCCGCGACCGGCCGGGCGACTTCCAGCTGAGCCGCGATGAGTACGGCCGAAATGTCCATACCTGACCCGCCAGCCCTCCTTCGGACTGGTTGACTCGCCTGGCGAACGGTCGAGATCGCTTGTCAGGGACAACCGCTGCGCGAGAAGTCGGCCTGTCCGACTTCTCGCGCAGTTCCATCAGCCGGAACAGTCGGCGGGCCACTCAGCCACCTTGTCGTCGAGCAGGGCCCGGCCGGATGCCACCTCCGCCGCGAAGTCCTCATCTGGCCCGGACCGCCGAAGAACGTCATTCAGCGCGGCGCCGCTGACCGAAGCCTCTGTCTCAGGAATCCCTCAGCTTCTCCCCCGAAGCCTGGTCCGCCTTCGTCACCTTCGCCTCCGAAGCTCAAGCGGCACAGGCCGAGTGACCCCTTAATGGAACGGGTGGGAAACCACCTTCCAAACCCCCACGCACGCAGCACATATGACTTATCGTTACGACTTCGCCACAGCCAGCTTCCCCGTGTAGCGTGCGCATCAACGAAACAACCCCCGCCGGTGTTACCAGCACCGAACGGGGGTCTGACCGGCACGATCGAAAGCGACTCGATCCTGTGGCTACCCACGACTCTACCGCCATGGCCGCGCCCGGATACGGCAAGCAGTCCGCTCCGGACCAACTCCCCCGCTCCGCCGCCGACTTCTCCCACCTCCCGGCGCGCGAGGCCTACCTCGCCTCGCTGATCGACCACCTCCCCGACGGCGCCGCCATGGACGTCAAAACCCTCGCCGCCCTCCAGCCCCACTACGGGCAGATGGCGTGCCGCACGGCCCTCAACAAGCTCTCCACCGCAGGTCACCTGCGTCGCGTCCGGGAGCGCCTCAGCTCCAAGGACTGCCGCTGGGTGTTCCACACCTACTTCTCCCGCACACCCCGCTCCGACGCCTGGTGGGCCCGTTTCCTCGCCACGGGAGAGGCGTCAACGCCCGCCGCACCCGATCCCCCCAAGGAGCGAACGCTCAACCGGACCTCCCCCACCTCGGCCGCCTACGCCGCCCTCGCCGGCCTCGGCCTGACCGACCCCAGGCTCGCCCTCTCGGCCGCCGACTGCACCGCGCTGGAGCCGCTCGCCGCCGAGTGGCTGGCCCGTGGCACCACCCCGGCCCTCTTCACGGCCGCCCTCACCTCGAACCTTCCCCCG
>NZ_JAFLNG010000403.1 GCF_017427025.1 Streptomyces sp. FH025 | reverse complement strand
CCCCTTTTTAGGAGCCCGCCTTGACCATCCGCGTGATGCTCGTCGACGACCAGGAGCTGCTGCGCACCGGCTTCCGGATGATCCTCCAGTCGCAGGGCGACATCGAGATCGCCGCCGAGGCGGGCGACGGAGCGCAGGCCCTGGAACAGCTGCGGCACACGTCGGTGGACGTGATCCTGATGGACGTCCGGATGCCGCGCCTGGACGGCGTCCAGGCCACCCGCCGGATCTGCCTGGCCGAGGACGGCAGCCCGCTGCCGAACGCCCCGCACGTGCTCATCCTCACCACCTTCGACCTGGACGAGTACGCCTTCGCCGCGCTCAAGGCCGGGGCCAGCGGCTTCCTGCTCAAGGACGTCCCGCCGACCGAGCTGGTGGCCGCGATCCGCGCGGTGCACGGCGGGGACGCCGTGGTCGCCCCGACCACCACCCGCCGGATGATCGACCGCTTCGCCGAGGTGCTGCCCACCCCGCAGAGCGCCCCCGGCTCGGACGTCCTCGGCCCGCTGACCGAGCGCGAGCGGGAGGTGTTCCTGCTGGTCGCCCAGGGTCTGTCGAACGGTGAGATCGCGGCCCGGCTGGTGCTCTCCGAGGCCACCGTGAAGACCCACGTCGGCCGCATCCTGGCCAAGCTCGGGCTGCGCGACCGGGTCCAGGCCGTGGTGCTGGCGTACGAGGCCGGGCTGATCCGGGCCGGGGCCACCGACTGACCCGCCCGTACACTGGATCGGTACGTCCGGTACCCGTCGAGTGGACCGGAACGGTCATTCAGGACAGGTCATCGAGGACAAGGGTGGACGCGTGAATCCGTCCGAGAACTCCGGCTACGACGAGTTCGCCCCGCTCGCCGACGGCCTCGGCCACCAGGCTTTCGGTGATCCCGGCGACCCCGGCAACCGCCCGGCCCGGCTGGCCGTCGGCGTGGTCGGCACCGGCCGGGTCGGCCCCGCGCTGGGCGCCGCGCTGCAGCTCGCCGGGCACACCGTGGTCGCCGCCTCCGGGGTGTCCGCCACCTCCCGCCGCCGTGCCGAGGCGCTGCTGCCGGGCGTGCGGATCGTCGCCCCGCAGCAGGTGATGGCCGCGGCCGACCTCGTCCTGCTGACCGTCCCCGACGACGCGCTGGCCGATCTGGTGGCCGGCCTGGTCGCCACCGGCGCCGTCCGCCCCGGCCAGCTGATCGTGCACACCTCCGGCGCGCACGGCGTCGGCATCCTGGAGCCCGCCACCCGGGCCGGGGCGCTGCCGCTGGCGCTGCACCCGGCGATGACCTTCACCGGCACCTCGGTCGACCTCGACCGGCTGGCCGGCTGCCCGTTCGGCGTGACCGCCCCCGAGGAGCTGCGGCCGGTCGCCGAGGCCCTGGTCGTGGAGATGGGCGGCGAGCCCGAGTGGGTGCCCGAGGAGGTCCGCCCGCTCTACCACACGGCCCTCGCGCACGGCGCGAACCACCTGGTCACCCTCATCGCGCAGGCGATGGACCTGCTGCGCACGGCCGGTGTCGCCGAGCCCGGCCGGATGCTCGGCCCGCTGCTCGGCGCCGCCCTGGACAACAGCCTGCGCTCCGGCGACGCGGCCCTCACCGGCCCGGTCGCCCGGGGCGACGCGGGCACCGTACGGCGCCACCTGGCGCAGCTCAGTACGGTGTCCCCGGACATCCCGGCGGCCTACCGGGCGATGGCCCGCGCCACCGCCCAGCGGGCGCTCGCCAACGGGACGATCGACGAGACGTCGGCGGCGGCGCTGCTGGACGTACTGAACGAGGAGAAGCGCTGAAAATGGCACGCGGTAAGCAGCCGAACAAGACCCAGCGGGCGCCGAAGGTCCACCGGGCCGTCGTCACGCACACCGTGGACGACTTCGAGGCCGCGTTCTGGCCGGACGAGCGGCCGGTGGACAACGCCGTCGTGATGACCATGGGCGCGCTGCACGAGGGCCACGCCGCGCTGATCCGCGCCGCCCGCAAGCAGGTCGGCCGGGAGGGCCGGGTCGCGGTGACGGTCTTCGTCAACCCGCTGCAGTTCGGCCCGTCCGAGGACCTGGAGCGCTACCCCCGCACCCTCGACGCCGACGTACGGCTGGCCGAGGAGAACGGCGCCGACGTGGTCTTCGCGCCCTCCGCCGACGAGGTGTACCCGAACGGCGAGCCGCAGGTGCGCCTGGCGGCCGGCCCGATGGGCGAGCGCTTCGAGGGCGCCACCCGCCCCGGCCACTTCGACGGCGTGCTGACCGTGGTCGCCAAGCTGCTGCACATCACCGACCCGGACTTCGCCTTCTTCGGCGAGAAGGACGCCCAGCAGCTGGCGATCATCCGGCGGATGGTGGCCGACCTGGACTTCGACGTCGAGATCGTCGGCGTGCCGACCGTCCGCGAGGAGGACGGCCTGGCGCTGTCCTCGCGCAACCGCTACCTCTCCGAGGAGGAGCGGGGCCAGGCCCTCGCCCTGTCCAAGGCCCTGTTCGCCGGCCGGGACGTCGCCGCGCAGGGCCCGAAGGCCGTCCGCGAGGCGGCCGCGGCCGTCCTGGACGGTGCCGAGGGCATCACCCTCGATTACCTCGCCCTGATCGACCCGCACGCCTTCACCGAGGCGGCGGACGACTTCCAGGGCGAGGCGGTGCTGGCCGTCGCCGCGAAGGTGGGCTCCACCCGTCTGATCGACAACGTCCACATGATCGTCCGGTAGTAGGACCGGAATGCCGGGACCCGGCAGCAACACCCCCCTTTCAGGCATGCACTCACAGGAGGCGTGACCCGCAATGCTCCGCACCATGCTCAAGTCCAAGATCCACCGGGCCACCGTGACCCAGGCCGACCTGCACTACGTCGGCTCCGTCACGGTGGACGAGGACCTGCTCGACGCCGCCGACCTGCTCCCCGGCGAGCTGGTCCACATCGTCGACATCGACAACGGCGCCCGGCTGGAGACGTACACCATCGCCGGCCCGCGCGGCACCGGCGTGATCGGCATCAACGGCGCCGCCGCCCGTCTGGTCCACCCAGGCGACCTGGTCATACTCATCGCCTACGGGCAGATGGACACCGCCGAGGCCAAGGGCTACGAGCCGAAGGTCGTCTTCGTGGACGAGCGGAACCGGATCACCGGCCTCGGCGGCGACCCCGCCGAGGCCCCTGAGGGCAGCGGGCTGCTCCGAGGTGACATGGGGGCACCTCCCGGCCGCCAGGCTGGGGGCGCGTACGGTGGCGCCGACGGCGCGGCCACCGCGGCCACGCGCTGAAGGGGAGCCACTGAGCCATGTCCGCTACGCATCGCCTGACCGCTCCGGCCCCCGGCTGGACCGCCACCACCGACGTGGTCGTGGTCGGCTCCGGGGTGGCCGGTCTCACCGTCGCCCTCAACGTCCGCAAGGCCGGCCTGCGGGCCATGGTGGTCACCAAGGCGGTGCTGGACGAGGGCTCGACCCGCTGGGCCCAGGGCGGCGTCGCGGCCGCCCTGGGCGAGGGGGACTCCCCCGAGCAGCACCTGGACGACACCCTGGTGGCCGGCGCCGGGCTGTGCGACGAGGAAGCCGTGCGCACCCTCGTCACCGAGGGCCCGGACGCCATCCGCCGGCTGATCGCCACCGGTGCCCTGTTCGACCGGGGCGAGGACGGCGAGGTCCTGCTGACCCGCGAGGGCGGCCACCACCGCCGCCGGATCGTTCACGCGGGCGGGGACGCGACCGGCGCCGAGATATCCCGCGCCCTGGTCGCCGCCGTCCACACCGACCCGGGCATCGAGCTGATCGAGCACGCCCTGGTCCTCGACCTGCTGACCGACGCCGAGGGCCACGCCGCCGGGCTGACCCTGCACGTGATGGGCGAGGGCCAGCGCGACGGCGTCGGCGCCGTCCGGGCCCGCGCGGTGGTGCTCGCCACCGGCGGCATGGGCCAGGTGTTCTCCGCCACCACCAACCCCGCGGTCTCCACCGGCGACGGCGTGGCGCTCGCCCTGCGGGCCGGCGCCGCCGTCACCGACCTGGAGTTCGTCCAGTTCCACCCGACCGTGCTCTGGCTCGGCCCGGACGCCGAGGGCCAGCAGCCGCTGGTCTCCGAGGCCGTGCGCGGCGAGGGCGCCCACCTGGTGGACGCGGACGGCGTCCGCTTCATGGTCGGGCAGCACGAGCTGGCCGAGCTGGCCCCGCGCGACATCGTCGCCAAGGCGATCACCCAGCGCATGCTGGAGCAGGGCGCCGAGCACATGTACCTGGACGGGCGGCACTTCGGCGCCGAGATGTGGGAGCACCGCTTCCCGACCATCCTCGCCTCCTGCCGCGCGCACGGCATCGACCCCATCACCGAGCCGATCCCGGTCGCCCCGGCCGCCCACTACGCCTCCGGCGGCATCCGGACCGACCGGCACGGCCGCACCAGCCTCCCGGGCCTGTACGCCTGCGGCGAGGTGGCCTGCACCGGGGTGCACGGCGCCAACCGGCTGGCCTCCAACTCGCTGCTGGAGGGCCTGGTCTTCGCCGAGCAGATCGCCGAGGACCTGGCCGCGCGCCACCGGGCCGGCGAACTGCCCGAGCGCACCGTGGACGTCGACGCCGCCCGGGCCGCGCGCCCGGTGCCGCTGCCCCCGTCCGAGGCCCGGGCCGAGGTCCAGCGGCTGATGTCGCGCGGCGTGGGCGTGCTGCGCTCGGCCGCCTCGATGGCGGACACCGCGGCCGGGCTCGCCCTGCTCGCCGAGCAGGCCGCGCACGTGGCCGAGGCGAAGCCGGCCGACCCCCGGGTGGACACCTGGGAGGCCGCCAACCTGCTGCTGGTCGCCACCGCGCTGGTGGCGGCGGCCGCGCAGCGCGAGGAGACCCGCGGCTGCCACTGGCGCGAGGACTTCCCCGACCGCGACGACGCCCACTGGCGACGCCACCTGATCACCACCCTCGCCGCCTCCGGCGACCCGGTCAGCACCCCTGAGGAGCAGTGACACCATGACCCACTCCCACGAGGAACTCCCGATGGCCGGCGGCTGCGGCGACGGCTGCGCCTGCGGGGACGGCGAGGGCTACGAGACCGGCCTGGACCCGCAGCTGGCCGAGCTGCTGGAGCAGGCCGGGCTGGACCCGATCGAGGTCGAGGACATCGCCACCCTGGCGCTGGCCGAGGACCTGGCCGGCGGCGAGGACGTCACCTCGGTGGCCACCGTGCCCGCCGAGGCCGTCGCGACCGCCGACTTCACCGCCCGTCAGCCCGGCGTGGTGGCCGGCCTGCGGATCGCCGAGGCCGTCGTCTCGCTGATCTGCGAGGAGGAGTTCGAGGTCGAGCGGCACGTCCAGGACGGCGACCGGGTGGAGGCCGGCCAGGTGCTGCTGTCGGTCCGCTCCCGCACCCGCGACCTGCTGACCGCCGAGCGCAGCGCGCTCAACCTGCTCTGCCACCTGTCCGGCATCGCCACCGCGACCCGGGCCTGGGCGGACGCCCTGGAGGGCACCGCCGCGGTGGTCCGGGACACCCGCAAGACCACCCCGGGCCTGCGCGCGCTGGAGAAGTTCGCGGTGCGCTGCGGCGGCGGCGCCAACCACCGGATGGCGCTCTCGGACGCCGCCCTGGTGAAGGACAACCACGTGGTCGCGGCCGGCGGCGTGGCCGAGGCCTTCCGGGCCGTCCGGGCCGCCTACCCGGACCTGCCGGTCGAGGTCGAGGTGGACACCCTGGAGCAGATCCCGCCGGTGCTGGAGGCCGGGGCGGACCTGATCCTGCTGGACAACTTCACCGTCGAGCAGCTGAAGGAGGCCGTCGCGCTGGTGGCCGGCCGGGCGAAGCTGGAGGCCTCCGGCGGACTCACCCTGGCCAGCGCGCGCGAGGTCGCCCAGACTGGTGTCGACTACCTGGCCGTGGGCGCGCTGACCCACTCCTCGCCGATCCTGGACATCGGCCTGGACCTGCGCGCCTGACCGTCAGGTCGAGAGCAGACCTGTCCCCACTCGCAGAAAGCGCCCCATGCTCCTCACCATCGACGTCGGCAACACCCAGACCACGCTCGGCCTGTTCGACGGCGAGGACGTGGTGGAACACTGGCGGATCTCCACCGATCCGCGCCGCACGGCCGATGAACTGGCGGTGCTGCTGCAGGGCTTGATGGGCAACCACACCGCGGTCCGGGAGGCCACGGTGGAGGGCCTGGCGATCTGCTCCTCCGTTCCCGCCGTGCTCCACGAGCTCCGCGAGGTGACCCGCCGCTACTACGGCGACGTCCCCGCGGTGATCGTGGAGCCCGGCGTGAAGACCGGGGTGCACGTCCTGATGGACAACCCCAAGGAGGTCGGCGCGGACCGGATCGTCAACGCGCTGGCCGCCAACCACCTGTACGGCGGCCCGTGCATCGTGGTCGACTTCGGCACCGCGACCACCTTCGACGCCGTCAACGCCCGGGGCGACTACGTCGGCGGCGCGATCGCCCCCGGCATCGAGATCTCGGTCGAGGCGCTCGGCGTCCGGGGCGCCCAGCTGCGCAAGATCGAGCTGGCCCGCCCGCGCAACGTGATCGGCAAGAACACCGTCGAGGGCATGCAGTCCGGCATCCTCTACGGCTTCGCCGGCCAGGTCGACGGCCTGGTCACCCGGATGGCCAAGGAGCTGGACAAGGACCCGGACGAGGTCCAGGTGATCGCCACCGGCGGCCTGGCCTCCCTGGTCCTCGGCGAGGCCACCACCATCGACGTGCACGAGCCCTGGCTCACCCTCATCGGCCTGCGCCTGGTGTACGAACGCAACCGGCCGAGCTGACCCGGGCTCAGGGCCCCGGGCGGCGCCACGGGCACGGCAGGAGGATTCCCCGGCGGGCCGATCGTGCGGAATTCCGCGCCACGTTACCGACAAATCGGATATTCCTCACGTAGTGTCAGCCCATGCCTACGCCACACGGATCGCGGGGCGGCATGGCCTTCAGCGCCGACGAAGTCCGCGTGCTGCGCCGCGCCCTCGCCCAAGCCCTGCACCCCGCCATCCCCGTCCACCTCCAGGGGCCCGACCGGACGGCGTTCGCCGGGCCGGGCGCCGACCTGTGGGCGGAGGACGTCCAGGACGCACTGCGACTGACCGAGGCCATCGACGAGGCGGTCCAGGAGGGCGGCCGGCTGCGCGCCTTCCTGCTCGCCGACCTCGGCCGCTACCGGGCCGCCCTGCCCGGCAGCGCCGCCGGCTACCTGGAACGGCTGGAGGAGGCCGTCTCCGACG
>NZ_JAFLNG010000402.1 GCF_017427025.1 Streptomyces sp. FH025 | reverse complement strand
CGCCGCACCCGGGCCAGGCCCCGGACGGCGAGATCCCGACCGCGAAGATCCCCTCCAAGAACAAGCACCGGGCGCCCACCGGTGGCGGCTCCGTCGAGGTGCAGCTGTCCGGAGCCTCGGTGCGGATAGGCCCGGGGCCGCGGGCCGAGCACGAGCAGCCCGGCCCGAGCACCGCCCCGGCCGAGACCGACTGGGTCCGCCGGGCCGTCCCGACCCCGATTCCGGCCCCGATCCCGCAGCCCCCGGTCAGGGCCGCCCGCTGGCGCCCCTGGCGGTTCCGGATGTCCAACGACGTCTGGGGCACCCCGGTGGTCGCCGACGGCACGCTCTTCGTCTCCAGCTTCGAGGTGCACGCGCTGGACATCGCCTCCGGCGAGCGCCGCTACAAGACCCGGGACGTCGCCTGGGCGCTCGCGGTGGACGCCGGGCGGGTGCACGCCGCCGACGGCCCGCACCTGTTCACGGTGGACGTCGCGGACGGCACCGAGCGCTGGCGCACCTCGCTGGACGGCTGGGTCTACTCGCTCTCCGCCGCCGACGGCGTGCTCTGCTGCGGCGTGCGCGGCGGCGGCGTCCAGCTGCGCTCGGCCGCCACCGGCGCCGAGCTGTGGCGCGCCGACGACGCCCAGCAGGACTACGAGAACCCGCAGTCCGGCCCGGTCCTGGTCGCCGGCGCCGCCTACTACTACGGCGCCGGGCGGCTGCGCTGCATCGACCCGCGCGGTGCGGGCCTGCGCTGGTCCTTCCCGGTCGGCGAGGACGTGCCCTCGCACCCGGTCGAGCGCGGCGGCGCGCTGTACGTGACGGCCGGAACCCGGGTGTACGCGCTGGACGCGGCCAGCGGGGCCGAGCGCTGGCGCTTCGAGGCCCCGGTGGTGCTGTTCACCCCGCCCGCCCTGGACGCCGACGCGGTCTACGTGGCCGACTACCTGGGCACCGTCTACGCGCTGGACGCGGCCACCGGCCTGGACCGCTGGCGCGGGGTCACCGGCAGCCGCCAGGGCGCCGAGCCGGTGGTGGTCTCGGACGGCATGGCGCTGGTCGGCAGCGGCGAGGTGCTGTACGCCTTCGAGACCGCGACCGGCCGGGAGCGCTGGCGCTACACCGCGCGCGGCGAGATCGTCGGCTCCCCGGCGGTGGCCGACGGCCTGGTGCACCTGGGCAGCCGGGACCACTCACTGCACACCCTGGACCTGGCGAGCGGTCAGCTGCGCTGGGAGCTCGGCACCAAGGGCGAGCTCACCGGCTCCCCGGTGGCGGTCGGCGGGCGGGTCTTCGTCGGCTCCAAGGACCGCTGCGTGTACGCGCTGGACGCCTTCTACGGCACGGCGGTGCCCGCCCGCTGAGCGGGGCGGACACCGCCGTGCCGGTGGCGCCGGTTCAGGCCCCGCGGGCCGCGGGGCGCCGGATCAGGCCTTGCGGGCCTCGGGGTGGCGGGCGCACCAGCCCTCCCACGCGGAGGAGACCATCTCCTTGACGCCGTGGCGCGCGCTCCAGCCCAGCTCGCGGTGGATCAGCTCGGCGGAGGCCACCACCCGGGCCGGGTCGCCGGGGCGGCGCGGGGTCACCTCGGCGGCGGTGTCGTAGCCGGTGACCTCGCCGATCACCGCCAGCATCTCCTTGACGCTGACGCCCTCGCCGCGGCCGATGTTGAGCACCAGCGCGGTCCGGCCGGCCGGGTCGGCGGCCAGCCGCTTGGCGGCCGCCACGTGGGCCGAGGCGATGTCGGAGACGTGGATGAAGTCGCGGACGCAGGTGCCGTCCGGGGTCGGGTAGTCGTCGCCGAAGATCCGCGGTGCCTGGCCGGCGGTCAGCCGCTCGAAGACCATCGGGATCAGGTTGAACACCCCGGCGTCGGACAGCTCGGGGGAGGCGGCGCCGGCCACGTTGAAGTAGCGCAGGGCCACGGTGGACATCCCGTGGGCCTTCCCGGCCGCGGCGACCAGCCACTCGCCTGCCAGCTTGGTCTCGCCGTACGGGCTCATCGGGGCGCAGGGGGTCGACTCGGTGACCAGGTCGACGTCCGGCATGCCGTAGACGGCGGCGGAGGAGGAGAACAGGAAGCGCTTGACGCCTCCCTCCGCGGCGGCCTCCAGCACGGTCTGCAAGCCGATCATGTTCTCGCGGTAGTACAGGAAGGGCTGTTCGACCGACTCGCCGACCTGCTTCTTGGCGGCGAAGTGCAGGACGCCCTCGACACCGTGCTCGCGGATGGCGGCGTCCAGGGCGGCGCGGTCCAGGGTGGAGCCCTCGACCAGCGGGACGCCGGCGGGCAGCCGGGAGGCGTCGCCGGTGCTGAGGTCGTCGAGGACGACGACGCGCTCGCCGGCGTCGAGCAGCTGACGGACGACGTGCCCACCGATGTATCCGGCACCGCCGGTGATCAACCAAGTCATGCGCCGATCCTAGGCGTTCGATTTCGTTCACCCATTGGGCGCGAGTTGACACGGCAATACGGATAAAACGGTGAAATGCTGACAAAGATTTCCGTGCTCTCATGCCCGCGCCCTCGGCGCGGTGACGAATCGGAGGCAGCCAGGTGAGTCGAACGAAGGAACACAGCCGCCCGGTGCCGGGCGGGCCCCGGCAGAGCGGCCCCCGGCCGACCGGGCCCAGGGCGGTGCGGCTGGTCGCGCCGGGTGCGGTCGCGGTGGTGACCGCGCTGGCGCTGGCACTGGCCGGATGCAGCCGCTCCTCCTCGTCCTCGTCCGCCTCCTCCTCGCCGTCCTCCGGTACCGCCCAGCCGGTCTCCCCGTCCTCCGCCCAGCCGGGCGGCGCGAACCAGCTGCAGGACGCGTACCAGAAGGTGATCGCCGACGTGCTGCCCTCCGTGGTGCAGATCACCACCGGCGACAGCCTCGGCTCCGGGATCGTCTACGACGACAAGGGCGACATCGTCACCAACGCCCACGTGGTCGGCACCGCCACCAACTTCACCGTCACCCTCGCCAACAGCAGCAAGACGCTGGACGCCAGCCTGGTCGGCAGCTACCCGGACAGCGACCTCGCGGTGATCAAGCTCAACAGCCCGCCGAGCGGCCTCAAGCCCGCCGTCTTCGGCGACTCCAGCAAGGTCCAGCTCGGCCAGATCACCCTCGCCATGGGCAGCCCGCTGGGCCTGTCCAGCAGCGTCACCCAGGGCATCGTCTCGGCCACCGCCCGGACCGTCTCCGAGCCCAGGGGCGGCGGCTCGCCGGGCGCCACCATCGGCAACATGGTGCAGACCTCGGCCGCGATCAACCCGGGCAACAGCGGCGGCGCGCTGGTCAACCTCGACAGCCAGGTGATCGGCATCAACACCCTCGCCGCGACCGAGCCGCAGACCAACGGCGCGGCCGCCCCCGGGATCGGCTTCGCGATCCCGGCGTCGACCATCACCAACATCACCGACCAGCTGATCAAGCAGGGCAAGGTCACCAACTCCGGCCGGGCCGCGCTCGGCATCACCGCCCGGACGAGCTTCAACCAGCAGTTCCAGCCGGCCGGCGCGGTCATCGTGGCGGTCAGCCCGGGCGGCGCGGCCGCCGCGGCGGGGCTGCAGCCCGGCGACGTCATCACCAGGATCGGCGACACCCCGGTCGACTCGCTGAACGCGCTCACCACCGCGCTCGCCTCGCTCACCCCCGGCAGCAAGGTCACCGTCGGCTACACCCGGGACGGCGCCGCCCAGACCGCCGAGGTCACCCTCGGCACGCTGGGGACCGGCTCGTAGCCCTCGGGGCGACGGGAGGGCGGGGCTCAGCGGCGGGCGGTGCGGGTGCGCCAGGGCAGCTCGACGGTGACGGTGGTGGGGCCGCCCTCCGGGCTGTCCACCACGAACACCCCGTCCACCGCCCGGATCCGCTCGGCCAGCCCGGCCAGGCCGCTGCCCGGGTACGGGGCCGCGCCGCCCTTCCCGTCGTCCTGGACGATCACCATCAGCTGGTTGTCCGAGCGCCAGACCTCGACCGAGGCGGTGCGGGCGCCCGCGTGCTTGGAGATGTTGGTCAGCAACTCGCTGACGGTGAAGTAGGCGATGCCCTCGACCGCCGAGTCCGGGCGCTCGGGCCGGCCGTCCGCCCCGGTCAGGTCGACGTTCACCTTCACCCCGCCAGGGACGGTGCAGCGGGCCGCGACCGCCGACAGCGCCGCGTCCAGGCCGCGGTCGGTCAGCACCGCCGGATGGATGCCGCGGGCCAGGTCGCGCAGCTCCTGGAGGGCCAGCTTCACCTCGCCGTGCGCGTTGTCGACCATCCGGGCGGCGGCCGCCATGTCCTCCTCCGACTCCACCTCGCGCAGCCGCTCCTTGGCCATGCCGAGGTCCATCGCCAGCGCGACCAGCCGGGCCTGGGCGCCGTCGTGCAGGTCGCGTTCGATCCGGCGCAGGTCGGCGGCGGCGGTGTCGACCACGGTGCCGCGGTCGTCCTCCAGCTCGCGCACCCGCTCGGCCAGGGCGCCCGGGAAGAGCAGCGACTCGATCAGGATCCGGTCGATCGCCACCAGAGAGCGCACCACCCAGGGCAGCACCGGCCACAGCACGATCACCGAGACCAGCGACAGCACGAAGCTCAGGATGCCCCAGGGCAGCATCAGCACGTTGTAGAGCGCCGAGCGCCAGTTCAGCAGGTCGGTGAGGTGGGCGATGGTGAAGCCGGCCAGGCCCGGCCGGCGGGGCTTCACCGGCTCCGGCTCGTCGATCGCGGAGCCGTACACCGAGCGGGCGCGGTGGCGGCCGAGCCTGCCCATGGCGCGGGAGCCGGCCAGCCCGGCGGCCAGCAGCGGCAGGCCGATCACCGTGATCGACAGGCCCAGGCCGACCGAGAGGGTGGTGATCGCGAGGACGAAGCCGGCGATGCCGAGCGGCAGGTTGAGCATCAGCCGCCCGACCTGGTGCCACATCCGCGCGCCGTACGGCGGTGGGGGGTCCATCCGAGCGTCCTGCTCCTTGATGGCGTCCACGGCGCGGTGGTGCAGCGGCTTCATCGGATCATCCGTCCCTCTTGGTCGAGCTGGCCCACCAAGCTTCCCGAACCGGGGGCGGGGGGTGCCATGGGGGTGATACATCTTCCCGACCGGGGGTTATCCCCACCCCGGTCCACTCCCGCTCCGGGCCGTGGACGTCCGCCCCGGTGTCCACCGGACGTCTTGCGGAGCGGGCGGGGTTCGGGTGGAGCGGAGCCGTCCCCTTAGACTCACGCATTGGCCAGGATTGAAGGGCCGGGGTTCGGACCGTGAGAGGAAACGTCGTAGAACTGACCTGAGGGGAACTTCTCCCGAGGGCGGGTTCACGGACGAGGTGGAGGCGAAGGCATGGAGGGGCAGCACGCGGCTGCCGTCGTGGCCGACCCTGCGGTCGGCGGCGGCTACTTCGACGCGTACGCCGCGATGGGCCTGCTGGCCGTCGTCGGGGTGCTCTTCGTCACCGTGGCGTTCACCGCCAACCGGCTGCTGCGGCCGGTGGTGTACTCGCCCGAGAAGCTCCTCGCCTACGAGTGCGGCGTGGACCCGGTGGGCGAGGACTGGGCGCACACCCAGATCCGCTACTACGTGTACGCCTTCCTGTACGTGATCTTCGCGGTCGACGCGATCTACCTGTTCCCGTGGGCGACGGTCTTCGCCGCCGCCGGGTACGGCGCCGGAACGCTGGTGGAGATGTTCCTCTTCATCGGCTTCCTCGCGGTCGGGCTGCTCTACGCCTGGAAGAAGGGCGTTCTGGAATGGACGTGACGCACACCCACTCGCACGGCGCGCAGGGCGGCCCCGTCCCGCTCGGCCTGCCGGACCCGGCCCGCCCCGGCGCCGTCGAGCGCCGCGGCATCGGCCCGCTGGCCCGGCTCGCGCCCGACCCGGTCAAGGTCGTGCTCAACTGGGGCCGCCGCTACAGCCTCTGGTGCTTCAACTTCGGCCTGGCCTGCTGCGCGATCGAGTTCATCGCCGCGTCCATGGCCAAGCACGACTTCATCCGGATGGGCGTCATTCCGTTCGCGCCGGGGCCCCGCCAGGCGGACCTGATGATCGTCTCCGGGACGGTCACCGACAAGATGGCGCCCGCCGTCAAGCGCCTCTACGAGCAGATGCCCGAGCCGAAGTACGTCATCTCCTTCGGCGCCTGCTCCAACTCGGGCGGGCCGTACTGGGACTCGTACTCGGTGACCAAGGGCGTGGACCAGATCATCCCGGTCGACGTCTACGTGCCCGGCTGCCCGCCCCGGCCCGAGGCGCTGCTCCAGGGCATCCTCAAGCTCCAGGAGAAGATCGCCGCCGAGTCCCTGCCCGGCCGCTACACCGCGCCCGCGGCGGCGCTGCGCCGCCCGCTGGTCGCGGGGCCGGACGCTCCGGAAGGAGGAGCCTCGTGACGTCAGCAGAGCAGTACGCGGCGTCGGTCGGGGAGTGGGCGACCGGCGCCGAGGCGTACGGGCTGATCACCGTCGACGTTCCCGCCGAGCACTGGATCGAGGCGCTCACCAACGCCCGGGACGTCCTGGGCCTGGGCTTCTTCGACTGGCTGAGCGCCGTCGACGAGCTCGGCGAGGGCTTCTCCGTGGTCGCGCACCTGGCCGCCGCCGAGGCGCCGGGCGTGCGGCACCTCGCGCTGCGCACCCGGGTGCCCCGCGAGGGGGCCGCGCTGCCGACCGCCGTACCCGTGTACGCGGGGGCCGCCTGGCACGAGCGCGAGACGCACGAGATGTTCGGCATCGACTTCCCCGGGCACCCCCACCTGGTCACCCTGCTGCTGCCGGACGGCTTCGAGGGGCACCCGCTGCGCAAGGAGTTCGTGCTCGCGGCCCGGGTCGCCAAGGACTGGCCGGGCGCCAAGGAGCCGGGCGAGTCGGGCCACGGCGACGGGCCGGCCCGTCGCAAGATGCAGCCGGCCGGTGTGCCGGACCCGAACGAGTGGGGGCCGCTCAAGGGCACCCTTCCGCCGGTCGCCGAGCGGCCCGCGCGCGGTGCGCGGGCGGCGGGCGCGGCGGCGCGCACGCCCCGGGCGGCCGCGGCCGCCGGTGCCGGTGGTGGCGCCGGCGCCGAGGGCGCTCCGGCGGTGCGGGCGGACCGGCCGCGGCGGACGCGGTCGGTGTCGGAGGGGTCGGCGAGCCAGTCGGGCGCCGAGGCTCCTGCGGTTGCTCCTACCGCCGAGGGTGCTCCGGCGGTGCGGGCGGACCGGCCGCGGCGGACGCGGTCGGTGTCCGACGGCTCGGTCAGCCAG
>NZ_JAFLNG010000401.1 GCF_017427025.1 Streptomyces sp. FH025 | reverse complement strand
GGAGGGACTCGGCGGCGTCCTGGTGCTCGTGGGCGAGGCCGGGATCGGCAAGACGCGGCTGCTGGACCACGCGGCGGCCCTGGCCGCCGGTGTGGAGCTGACGAGGCTGGTCGGTGTCGAAGCCGAACGACCCCTGGGCTACGGCGCGCTGCACCGGCTGCTGCGACCGCACCTGCACCGCCTCGACCGGCTTCCCGCCCGGCAGCGGGACGCGCTGAACGCGGCGTTCGGTCTGGCGGACGCGGCGGCGCCGGACCGGCACATGGTGGGTCTCGCGGCCTTGACCCTGCTGTCCGACGTGACATCGGAGCTGCCGATGCTCTGCCTGGTGGACGACGTCCACTGGCTCGACCGGGAGTCCGCCGAGACGCTGGCCTTCGTCGCCCGGCGGCTGCACGCCGACTCGCTGGGCCTGATCTTCGCCGCCAGGGACGGCCTCGACGGCCGCGGGCTGTTCGACGCCATGCCGCAGCTGCGGGTCGAGGGGCTGCCCGCCGCCGACGCCAGGGAGCTGCTCTCCCTCGCCGTGCCCGGCCACCTGGACACCGCGGTCGCGGACCGGATCGTGGCCGGTACCGGCGGCAATCCGCTGGCGCTGATCGAACTGGGCGCGCACCTGGGCGCCGAACAGCTGGCCGGGGTCACGCCGCTACCCGAGCCGCTGCCGGTGAGCAGGTTGTTGGAGGAGCACTTCCGGCAGTCGGTCGCCGCGCTGCCGCCGGACACCCGGACGCTGCTCCAGTTGATGGCCGCGGCTCCGACCGACGACATGGCGGTGGTCTGGCACGCGGCCGGCGTACTGGGTCTGCCGGCCCGCGCCGCCGTCGCCGCCGTCGACGCGGGGATCCTGAACCACGGGGCCGGCGGCGGGTTCCGGCACCCGCTCATCCGCGCGTCGGTCTACGCGGCGGCTTCCGCGGACGACCGGCGCCGGATCCACGCCGCGCTCGCGGCGGCCAGCGATCCGGCCCGGGTGCCCGACCGACGCGCCTGGCACCGGGCCGAGGCGGTCCTCGGCACCGACGACGCGGCGGCCGCGGACCTGGACGCCGCCTCGGACTGGGCCCGGGCCAGGGGCGGCTACTCCGCCCAGGCACTGTTCCTGTCGAAGGCAGCCGAACTCACCACCGACCCCGCCCGGCGCGCCGAGCGCTACCTCGCCGCCGCCCAGGTCCGCCTGGCCTCCGGTGACCACACCGCGGTGCTGCCGCTGCTCGACCTCGCCGTACCCGCCCTCGACCGTCCCGCCGCCCGGGCCCGCGCGCTGCGGATCCGGGCGACGGTCGAACTGTTCAACGTCCGGATCGCCCGGGTCCCGGCCATGGTGCTCGACGCCGTGGCCGAACTCGGCGACGCGGACCCGCGGACGACCCGGGAGCTGCTCTACGAGGCCGTGCACGCCGCCGTCATCGCCGGGGGCTCCGTCTACCGCACCACCTCGGCGGCCGTGGCCGCGGCCGTGACCGCCGCCCCACCCGAACCGGACGACCCGCCCTGGAGTCCCGGCGGGCTGATCGAGGGCCTGGCCCTGCGGCCGACCGGCAGCTACCGGAACAGCGTGACGACCCTCCGAACGGCTCTGGCCCGGCTCCGCTCGGCGGCCGAACTGCGCAACCTGGCCAGCCCGTTCAGCGTCGTGGTGAGCATCGCCGCGATCGAGGTGTGGGACATCGGGGCGTACACCGAGATCGTCGGCCGGCTGGCGGCCGAGGACCGCGCCCACGGAGCGCTCTACGCCCTCAGCCTGTCCCTGTCGGACCTCGCGTACACCGAGATCTGGAACGGACGGCTGGCCACGGCCGAAGCGCTCTACGCGGAGGCCGACGACTACGGCACCGCGATCGGGCTGACCACGCACGGCGACCTGCGCCGGGGCCTGCTGTACGCCTGGATGGGCCGGGAGGAGGAGGCGCGCGCCGCCGTGGCGACGATGACGGCCGTCGCCGGGACGCACGGAATGGGCCTGCTGCACCAACTGGCGCTGCACGCGCTCTGCATCCTCGAACTCGGCCTGGGGCGCTACGACGAAGCCCTGCGCCATGCGCTGGCGGTCTACCAGGAGGACGCGCCGGCACAGGGCAACCAGGTACTGCCGCTGCTCGTCGAGGCCGCCGTCCGCACCGGCGACCGGCACACGGCCGCCCTCGCACTGGAACGGCTGGAGGCACGGGCGCCACTGGCCGGAACGCCCTGGGCGCTGGGGCTGCTGGCCCGGTGCCGGGCCCTGGTCGCCGAGGACGCCGAGGCCGAGAAGTGGTACGCGGAGTCGATCGACCTGCTGGGGCGCGTTCCGCTGGCCGCCGAACAGGCCAGGTCGCGCCTGCTGTTCGGCGAATGGCTCCGGCGGCGCAAGCGCCGGGCCGAGGCCAGGACGCACCTGCGGGCCGCGCACGAGCTGTTCGCGGCCGGGGGTGCGGCGCTGTTCGCCGAACGGGCCCGGACCGAGCTGCTCGCCACCGGGGAGACCGCGCGCCGACGCGCGCCGGGGACCGGACTCGAACTCACCCCCCAGGAGCGGCAGGTGGCCCTGCTCGCGGTGTCGGGCCTGACCAACGCCGAGATCGCCTCCCGGCTCTACATCACCACCTCGACGGTCGAGTTCCACCTGACCAAGGTGTTCCGCAAGCTCGGCATCACCTCGCGACGGAAGATCGCCGCCGCCCTCGACCCGACCGGACTCGCCGACGGTCACCCGCTCCCGCGCTGAGGCAGAACCTCCGGGTCAGCCCCAGGCCTCGGCCGACCTCCCGCGGCTGAGCCGGTCGGCGGCGACCGAGCAGCCGGCGAGCAGCCCCGCGGCGGTCCACAGCGGGGCTGCCACGTCGGCGTGCCGCAGCAGCAGTCCGCCGCCGAGGGCGCCCGCGGCCATCGCCAGGATCGAGGCGACGCGCACTCCGCGGACGCGGGCGGTGGTCCGGTCGGCGAACAGGCCGGCGGTGGTCAGGGTGAGCACCGTCGTGGTCAGGTCGGGGACCGCCAGACGCCGCACGACGGCGTTCTGCATCCCCATCGCCACCGCGAGCAGGGCGACGAGGGCCAGCTGGACCGCTCGCCGCCCCGGGTCGGCGAGCGCCGCGAGCCCGGCGGCCACGAGGACGACGGCGCACTGCGCGGCGGTCGAGAGCGCCAGCAGTCGCCCGCGGTGCGTGGTGCTGCCGCCGACGTGGCGTCCGCCGAGGTACGCCCCGGCGCCGAAGGCCGCCACGGCCAGCAGCGTCGCGCTCCATGACACTCCCCCGACGCCGCTGACCGCGAAGCCGGAGAAGACGACGTTGCCGGTCATGTTCGCCACGAAGACGTGACCGAGCACCAGGTAGCTGACGGCGTCGACCACTCCGGTCGTCACCGTCAGGGCCAGCAGCAGCGCGGGCAGGGGCCCGTGGTTCCGGCTCTCAGGCATGGGTCGTTCTCCTTCCGCGTGGAGGGCGGCGGGACCGCGCGTCGGGCGTCAGGGTCGGCCGAGGAAGTCGAGCAGCATGGCGGTCAGTTCCTCGGGGTGCTCCTCGTAGATCCAGTGGCCGGAGTTCGGGATGGTCACGCCGGTGACGTCGGTCGCGTAGGCCTTGACCTGGTCGCCCTCGGCGCTGCCGAGGCTGCCCGAGGCGCCGATCGCGAGCACCGGCATGGGGAGCGGGGTCCGCTGGAACCGCGCGTCGTCGCGGATGTCCTGCGGGAACACCCGGAACCAGGCCAGGCTCGCCGCCAGGTGGGCGGGGTCGCGCAGGTAGTGCGCGAACACCCGGATGTCGTCCTGGCTCACCGCGCCCGGGACGCCCTCGAACCCGCCGATGAAGCCTGCGGTCCAGGCGACCTCACGGCCCCGGATCATGCTCTCCGGCAGGCCGTCGGTCAGGTTGAAGAACCCGAAGTTCCAGACCCCGGGCCCTTGTTCGGTCAGCGAGGGGATCCGGTAGATGCCCAGGTCCGGGATCGGCGCCTCGCTGAGGACCAGCTTCTTGACGGTGGCGGGGTACTGCGCGGCGTAGGAGTAGGCGACCATCGTGCCGATGTCGTGGCCGACGATCCGCACGTCCTGGTCCTTGCCGAGCGACCCCAGCAGCGCGTGCAGCTCGGCGGCCATCGTCTTCTTGTCGTAGCCCGAGGGCGGGGCGTCGCTCTGACCGGCGCCGGGCAGGTCCGGGGCGATGACCGTGTAGTCCTCGGCTAGGGCGGGCATGATGCCGTGCCACTCGTACCAGGTCTGCGGGTAGCCGTGGAGCAGCACCAGCGTCGGCCCGTGGCCGCCGATCACGTAGTGCAGGCCGATGCCGGCGACCCGGGTCCGGTGGCCGCTGAACCCTGCGGGTATCCGTTCACCGGCGGACGAGGCGGCGGAGACGGCGGAGACGGAGGAGGCGGAGGTGGGGGGCGCGGCGGCGCCGATCGCCGCCGTGCCGACGACGACGGCCAGGGCCAGGGCCGCGCCGAGCAGTCGGTGGTTGCTGCGGGATCCGGGCAGGGGGAATCTCACTCAACGCTCCAAGGCCGATGACGGGTGGCGGAGGATCGGCGGCCCCTGGTGGGGTGCCGGGGTCGGCGGACGTCGGTCGTGCCGCCGTCAGCGAGGTGGTCAGGCCTGTCGGCCCTGGCGCCGCAGCCAGGCCAGCACCGCGTCCGCGACCTCGCGCCAGCCGCTGTCGATGGTCAGCGAGTGCCCGCGGTCGGGGAAGGCCATGAACTCGGTGACCGCCTCGGAGTGCCGGTACTGCTTGAGCGTGGCGCGAGTGACCGTCTCCGGGACGGTGTGGTCCTTGCCGCCGGACACCAGCAGCAGCGGGCCGCGTCCGGAGTTGGCGGTGTCGACCTTGGCCGGCGAGTGGGGGCTGAAGTTCGCCGCGGCGGCCTCGAACAGCGGCTTGCCCGGTGCCGGGATGGTCCACCGCTCGAACAGCCCGTCGGACTCCTCCTCGCTCAGCGCGTTGCCGAACGCGAAGCGGAACTGCTCGGCGGTCAGGGACACCGCGCGGTGCTTGTTCGCCGGGTTCCTGAACACCGGCAGCGTCGACCGCAGCGCGGACAGTGGAAGCGGAAGGACACCCTTGATCTGGGCCGCGTCGATCGCGACGGCCGCCGCTGCCAGGTCCTGGCCGAGGAGCTTCTGGGCGATCATGCCGCCGAAGGAGTGGCCGATGAGGACCGGTGGCGCTCCCAGGCCGCGGATGATCGTCGCGTAGTGCTCGACGACGTCGTCGATGCCGTGGTCGGCGATGCTCTCCGGGTTCTGCCGGGCCTCCTCCACGGTGTCCGGGTCGCCGGGCCAGCCCGGCGCTGACGGGTCGTAGCCCTCGGTGCGGAAGAGGTCGACCCACGGCTGCCAGGAGGCGCTGTGCAGCCACAGGCCGTGGATGAAGAGGACGGGGACCGGGCTGGTCATGGTCGCGTGCCCTTTCTCGGGATCGGAATCCGGTGGTGCCGAACCGGGCCCGCCGGCGTGCCGGAGCGGGCCTCAGGGGCGGGAGCTGAACGGGCCTCAGGGGCGGGTGCTGAACGGGCCGAGGATCCCGGCGTCGATCCGGAGGGACTCCACCATGGCCGCTGCGTTCTCCAGCGTGAACACGTCGGCCGCGGCGAGGACGCCGGTGTACTTGGCGACCACCGGTGCGGCCGCCTGCGCCGCCACCGCGTCGAGGTAGGTCTTGAAGATCGCCCACGAGTTCCCCTGCGGGCCGTACTTCGCGAAGTACGGTGTGGGGTCCAGGTTCATCGAGGCCCGGGTGGAGGCTTCGAGGTCGGCCGTGTAGGCGCGCTGGAGGTCGCCGTCCGCGCGCACGCCCAGCCGGCCGAGGTGGCCGCCGACCAGGGTCCGCCACGGGTAGCCCATGGCGATGTCCTGCGCCCGCAGCCAGGCCGGGATGTCCTGGGAGACCGCGAGGTTCTTGAACGGCACCCAGCCCGGGTACAGGACGTCGACGACCATCAGGGTCCGGTGTTCCGGGGCGTGGATGAAGATGTTGTCCGGGCTGTGGTTGGGGCCGTGGTGGGCCAGCTCCAGGCGCTCGCCGCCGACCTCCAGCGTGTAGCGGTCCTCGAAGGTGACGGTCGGCGCGGGACGGTTCGGGTCGCCGTCGCGCAGCAGCAGGCGCCGGCATTCGGCGTGGCCGATCCGCACGACGTCCTCGCCGAGGATCGACGAGGCGCCCGCGTGGTCGGCGTGCGAGTGCGAGTAGACGAGGTGCGTGACCTGCGACGGCCGGCCGTTGGCCCGCGTCACGTCGGCGATCGCCCGCAGCAGGTTGTGCCCGATGGTCGGCGGGGCGTCGACCAGGACGACGCCTTCCCGGGTACTGAGGAACATCGCCTGGTAGTACCCGTCGGTGACCCAGTGGAGGTTCCCGTGGATCCGGCCGACGTAGTAGCCCGCGTCGTTGATCGCCGGCCCCTTCGCCGCGAGCGGGACCGGTGCGAAGTCGGGGAGGCCGGGGGTGCCGCTCGGGGCGGCCGCCGCCGTGCCGCCCAGGGCGGTGCCGGCGACGGCGACCGCGGGCAGCACGGCCGCCGTGCGCAGCAGAGCCCGGCGGTTCGCCGGGGCGTTCATCGGCTGGCTCATGGAGTGGCCTTTCGGAAGCGATGATTTGGTGACGTGATGTCAGATGCTTTTGGCGGAGCGGCGGAGCGGCGGAGCGGCGGACGGGCGGGCGGGCGGCGCCCGGATTCACTCGAAACAGGGGTCGGACATTCGGTCGGCGGCGTCCGCCCCGGCGGCGGCCCCGCGCCGGCGCCGCTGCTCCTCGGCGTCGGCGGCGGCCTGGCCCAGCAGCTCGGCCTGGCGCACGCCGTCGCCGACGCGGCGGAGGCCGGACTGGTAGCCGCCGAAGTGGGCGAGCGGACTCCAGGCGGGTTCGACCGGCGGAGCGGGCGCCGCGAGGCCCTCGAACTCGCCGACCGCGTGAACGATCCGGCCGCCGACCACGGTGACGGCGGCTTCGATGAGCGGGATGTCCTGCTCGGCGACGGTGAAGTAGTCGTCGGTGAGGATCGCGAGGTCGGCGAGGAAGCCCGGGCTCAGTCGACCCTTCACCTCCTGCTCGCCGGTGAGGCGGGCCCCGGCGGCGGTGTACATCTCCAGCGCGGTCTCCCGGCTGACGCGGTGTGCTGCCGAACGGGTGCGCAGACCGCCGACGGTGCGCCCGGAGACGAGCCAGTGCAGGGCCACCCAGGGGTTGTAGGTGGAGACCCGGGTCGCG
>NZ_JAFLNG010000400.1 GCF_017427025.1 Streptomyces sp. FH025 | reverse complement strand
AGACGGTGCCGGGGGCCTCGCGGCCCGCCCGTCCGGCACGCTGGCGGGCGGCGGCCAGCGAGGCGCGGACGGTGACCAGCCCGGCGAGCCCGCGGGCGTGGTCGGTGCGCGGTTCGCGGGCGAGCCCGGCGTCGACCACGATCCGTACACCGGGGACGGTGAGCGAGGATTCGGCGACGGCGGTGGCGAGGACGACGCGGCGCCGCTCGGACGGGGTGAGGGCGGCGTCCTGGACGGACAGCGGGGCGCGGCCGTGCAGTTGGAGCACGTCGGCGCCCACCCCGTCCAGCGCGCCGGCCACGCGGGCGATCTCGCCGACGCCGGGCAGGAAGCAGAGCACGTCCCCCGGTCGCTCGGCGAGCGCGCGCCGGACGGTCCCCGCGACGTGGTCGAGCAGCGCCGGGTCGACCCGGGTGCCGTGGGCGGGGCGGACGGCGCGCGGCGGCGGCGCCCAGACCACGTCCACCGGGTGGGACACCCCGTGCGCCTCGACCACCGGGGCGCCGCCGAGGAGTTCGGCCCAGGCCTCGGTGTCGGAGGTGGCGGAGGCGCAGACCAGCCGCAGTTCGGGCCGCAGCGCGGCGCGGACGTCCAGCAGGAAGGCGAGCGCGGTGTCGGCGTCCAGGTGCCGCTCGTGGCACTCGTCCAGGACCACCACGTCCACGCCGGGCAACTCCTGGTCGCGCTGGAGCCGTTGCAGCAGCACGCCGGTGGTGACGACCTCGACCACCGTGGCCGGTCCGGCCCTGCGCTCGCCGCGCACGGTGTACCCGACCCGGTCACCGACGCTCTCGCCGAGCAGCCAGGCCATCCGCCGGGCGGCGGCCCGTACCGCGAGCCGGCGAGGCTCGGCGACCAGCACCCGGCGGGCGGGGCCGTCGGAGAGCAGCCCGGCCAGGGCGAGCGGCACCAGCGTGGTCTTGCCGGTGCCGGGCGGAGCGGCGAGGACGGCGGTGCCGTGCTCGTCCAGCGCGCGGTGCAGGGCGGGCAGGGCGGTGCGGACGGGCAGTTCGCGCCAGGCGGGGCGCAGGGCCGGGTTCGTCAAAGGGGTCAGCCCCGTTCGGTGACGAAGATCGCCGTGCCGGGGATCAGCCGGCCGCGCAGCGGGGACCAGCCGCCCCACTCCTGTTCGAGGCCGGCCGGCCACTCGGGCTCGACCAGGTCGACCAGGCGGAAGCCGGCGCCGACGAGTTCGCGGACCCGGTCGCCCAGGGTGCGGTGGTGCTCGACGTAGGTGGCGCGGCCGTTCTCGTCCTGCTCGACGTACGGGGTGCGGTCGAAGTAGGAGGACATCGCGGTGAGCCCCTCGACGCCGGGCTCGTCGGGGAAGGCCCAGCGGATCGGGTGGGTGACCGAGAACACCCAGCGCCCGCCGGGCCGCAGCACCCGGTGCACCTCGCGCATCAGCCGGTCGGTGTCGGCGCTGAACGGGACGGCGCCGTAGGCGGAGCAGGCGAGGTCGAAGGAGGCGTCGGCGAAGGGCAGGACGGCGGCGTCGGCCTGGACGACGGGGACGGGCTCGGTGCCGCGGGCGAGGTCGATCCGGCGGGAGTGCTGGAGCTGGCGGTAGGAGATGTCCAGCGCGACGGGGCGGGCGCCCCGGGCGGCGAGCCAGCGGGAGCACTGGGCGGCGCCGGCGCCGATCTCCAGCACGTCCTTCCCCGCGACCTCGCCGAGCAGCCGGGCGTCGGCCTCGTCCAGGCCCTCGGGGCACCACGTGAAGCGGTCGTCGCCGAGGAACTCGCCGTGCTCATCCTGGTACTCGTCGGCGTTGCGGTCCCACCAGTGCCGGCTGGCCCGGCTGCTCTCCCCGGCGCCGGCCGTGCGCCGCACCGCGTCGTCGCCGTCCTCCTCGCCGGAGGTGTCGAGATCGTGCAGGTTGGACTGGGGGGTGGTGGCCACGGTGACAATGCCCATCGCGTAGGGTATGGAGTGCGGAAGCGCCGCTGCCGCGAACCGACCCGTCGAGGGCCGGATCCTGGCGGTGGCATCCGGGGACAGGGCCCCTGCGGGCGCCGCCGCGAGGCGCGCAATCGGAGGATATGGCCTGATCCATACCGGGCTCCACCGTCTTGCCGTCCTTGGCATTGACCGTGCCTGGCCGTCCCCGTATGCTACAAGTTGCGCTGCGGGCCTGCGCGCCTCAGACGGAGCAGGTCGCGCTCGCATCTGTCGAAGACCCCACGGTCGCAAGACGGACGCCGGTTCTCGTTGTACGGGAAGCCCGGTGCGCCGTGTTCTTGGCTGTCCGGCTTTCGGTGGGAGCGATACGGGCCCTCCGCGTGGCATTACCTACGACTTTCATGTCCGTACCGGAGCCCTTTTCCTAATGACGAGCCCCACCGACTCCTCCCTCAGCACCACCCCGCAGGTCGCGGTCAACGACATCGGCGACGCGGAGGCGTTCCTCGCCGCGATCGACGAGACCATCAAGTACTTCAACGATGGCGACATCGTCGAGGGCGTCATCGTGAAGGTCGACCGTGACGAGGTTCTCCTCGACATCGGTTACAAGACCGAGGGCGTCATCCCGTCCCGCGAGCTCTCGATCAAGCACGACGTTGACCCGCACGAGGTCGTCGCCGTCGGTGACAACATCGAGGCCCTGGTTCTCCAGAAGGAGGACAAGGAGGGTCGTCTCATCCTGTCCAAGAAGCGCGCTCAGTACGAGCGTGCCTGGGGCACGATCGAGAAGATCAAGGAAGAGGACGGCATCGTCACCGGTACCGTCATCGAGGTCGTCAAGGGTGGTCTCATCCTCGACATCGGCCTCCGTGGCTTCCTCCCGGCCTCCCTCGTCGAGATGCGCCGCGTCCGCGACCTCCAGCCCTACGTGGGCAAGGAGCTCGAGGCCAAGATCATCGAGCTGGACAAGAACCGCAACAACGTGGTCCTGTCCCGCCGTGCCTGGCTGGAGCAGACCCAGAGCGAGGTCCGCCAGACCTTCCTCACCACCCTGCAGAAGGGCCAGGTGCGCTCCGGCGTCGTCTCCTCGATCGTCAACTTCGGTGCCTTCGTGGACCTGGGTGGCGTCGACGGCCTGGTGCACGTCTCCGAGCTGTCCTGGAAGCACATCGACCACCCGTCCGAGGTCGTCGAGGTCGGCCAGGAGGTCACCGTCGAGGTTCTCGACGTTGACATGGACCGCGAGCGCGTCTCCCTGTCGCTGAAGGCGACCCAGGAGGACCCGTGGCAGCAGTTCGCCCGTACCCACCAGATCGGCCAGGTCGTTCCGGGTAAGGTCACCAAGCTGGTTCCGTTCGGTGCGTTCGTCCGCGTGGACGAGGGCATCGAGGGTCTGGTCCACATCTCCGAGCTGGCCGAGCGCCACGTCGAGATCCCGGAGCAGGTCGTCCAGGTCGGCGACGAGATCTTCGTCAAGGTCATCGACATCGACCTCGAGCGTCGTCGCATCAGCCTGTCGCTCAAGCAGGCCAACGAGGCCCTGGGTGCCAACCCGGCCGAGGTCGAGTTCGACCCGACCCTGTACGGCATGGCCGCCTCGTACGACGACCAGGGCAACTACATCTACCCGGAGGGCTTCGACCCCGAGGCGAACGACTGGCTGCCCGGCTTCGAGAAGCAGCGTGAGGAGTGGGAGCGCCAGTACGCCGAGGCGCAGGCCCGCTTCGAGCAGCACCAGGCCCAGGTCATCAAGAGCCGCGAGGCCGATGCCGAGGCCGCTGCCCAGGGTGACGAGGGTGCCGCTGCCGGTGTCTCCGGCGGTTCGTACTCCTCCTCCAGCGACGAGGGCTCGGGCGCCCTGGCCTCCGACGAGGCCCTGGCCGCCCTGCGCGAGAAGCTGGCCGGCGGCCAGAGCTGAGGCTCTCGCCCCCGCTAGCTGACAGCTAGGGAATGGGCCCCACCCGGATTTCCGGGTGGGGCCCATTCGTTTTTCCGTCCCGGCTTTTCCGCTTTCGCTTTCCCGCTTTCGTTTTCCCGTCTCCGTTTCCGCTTCGTCTTTCGCGTTTACTTATGTGTCCTTCATGTGAAGGAAAATGTGAGATGCCGCTCATTGCCCTGCTATAGGTCGAAGTTCGTGTTCCGCCTACATTGAGGGGAGCTGCCCGAAAGGCTCCTCCATGCGCAACCCCTCCTCCGCCGTCCCCTCCGCCGCCGTGGTCGGCGGCCGACTCGCCGCGATCGGCCGGTTCTGCTTCCGCCACCGCCGCTGGGTGCTCGGCTTCTGGGCCGTCGTCCTGGTCGTCGGGGTGCTGATCGGGGGCCGGGTCTTCGAGGGCTCGGTGGCCGGGGCCTCCTCCGCCACCGCCGAGGCCGACCGGGGCACCGCGGTGGTCGCCGCGGCCGACCCGGTCAAGGGCACCGTGACGGCCCTGGTGGACGGCAGGCCGGTGGACGACCCGGCCGTGCGCACCGCCGTCGAGCAGGCCACCGCCGAACTCGCCGCCCTGCCCGGAGTCTCGTCCGCCCAGGACGCCTACGGCCCCGGACCGGGCGCGGCCGCGCTGCGGGCCGACGACGGGACGGCCAGTCTGATCACCGTACGGATGGCCGACACCGCGAGCTCCGCGCAGACCGACGCCGTCACCCACCGGCTCGCCGAGCTGAACGGGACGGGCGGGGCGCACGTCACCGTCGGCGGCGACCTCGTGCTCCAGCAGGAGGTCAAGAAGCAGACCGAACGGGACACCCGCTTCGGCGAGATGGTGACCCTGCCTCTCACCCTGATCGTCATGGTGCTGGTCTTCGGCGGGCTGGCGGCGGCCTCGCTGCCGGTGATCGGGGCCGTCGCCTCGGTGGGCGGGGCACTGCTGGCGATGTTCGGATTCAGCCGGATCATGGACATCGACACCAGCGTGCTGCCGATCGCCACCGTGCTGGGGCTCGGGCTCTCGATCGACTACGCGCTGCTCATGGTGAATCGTTTCCGCGAGGAGCGCGGCCACGGCGCGGGCATCGCGGCCGCCGTCGAGCGCACCGCGGCGACCGCCGGGCGCACCGTCGCCTTCTCCGGGCTGACCGTCGCCGTCGCGCTCTCCGGCCTGTTCGTCTTCACCAGCCCGGTGCTGGGTGCGGTCGCCGCGGCCGGGGTGAGCGTGGTGGTCATCGCCGTCGCCGCCGCACTGACCCTGATCCCCGCGCTGCTCGGCTTCGCGGGCTCGCGGATCAAGGCGCCCGCCGCGCCCGTCCCGGACGAGGGCTTCTTCAGCCGGACCGTCCGCCGGGTGCGCAAGCGGGCGGTACTGGTCACGCTCGCCTCGGTGGCGCTGCTGATGGCGGCCGGGGCGCCGTTCCTCCACGCCGAGATGCGCAGCTCCGGCGCCGCCGTCCTGCCCGCCTCCTCGGCCGGGCGGCAGGTCGCCGAGGCCGTCGACCAGCGCTTCCCGCAGGCCGCGCCCGCGCCCGTCACGGTGGTGGTCCAGGCCGGGGCGCCGGCCGCGCAGGCGTACGCGGACCGGGTGGTCGCCCAGCTGCCCGGGGTGAGCGCCGTGCGGGCGGTGACCCCGGTGAGCGACTCGGTGTCGACGGTGGACGTGCTGGTGCACGGGGACCCGCAGGGCGCCGACGCCAAGCGGGTGGTCGACGAACTGCGGGCCGACCGGGGTGGGCTGAAGACCTACGTCACCGGTGGAGCGGCCTCGGTGGTGGACTTCCAGGACGAACTGCTCTCGCGCGGGCCGTGGGCGCTCGGCCTGGTCGCGGCCGGAACGCTGGTGCTGCTGTTCCTGATGACCGGCTCGGTGGTGATGCCGGTCAAGGCGCTGCTGATGAACCTGCTGTCGCTGGGCGCCTCGCTCGGCGCGCTGACCCTGGTGTTCCAGGACGGCTACTTCAGCGGCCTGCTCGGCTTCAGCCCGACGGGCGGGCTGGAGACCTTCATCCCGGTGCTGGTCTTCGCCTTCGCCTTCGGGCTGTCGATGGACTACGAGGTGTTCCTGCTCGCCCGGATCAGGGAGCTGACCCTGCGGGGGCACGGTTGTGTCCGGGCGGTGGAGCTGGGCGTCCAGCGCAGCGGTCGGATCATCACCTCGGCGGGTCTGCTGATGGTGATCGTCTTCGCGGGCTTCGCGCTCGGGGACATGCTCATGGTCAAGCAGATGGGCATCGCGCTGGCCGTCGCCGTCGCGGTGGACGCCACCCTGGTGCGCTGCCTGCTGGTGCCGGCCGCGATGAGCCTGTTCGGCGAGTTCAACTGGTGGGCCCCGGCGCCGCTGCGGCGGCTGCACCGGCGCTTCGGGTTGAGCGAGCACGTCGAACTGCCGGCGGTGGGGGCCGGGGTGGAGCCTGCGGTGGTCCCGGTGCCCCGTTCGGCGAACGAGCCGATCGCCGAGGACCTGGTGAAGGTCTAGGACGCTCCCGTGACGGCGGCGTACAGCTCGGCGGCGCAGTCCTCGACCGGGAGGCCGGCGGTGTCGAGCACCAGGTGCGCGCGGTCCCAGGGTTCGTACGCGCGGGTCGTGATGGCCGTCCAGTCCGGGAGCGCGAGGCCGGGGACGTCGACGGTGCGCTGCTCGGCCCGGCGGCGGTGCTCGGCGGGGTCGGAGCAGACCGTCTCGGCCTCCAGGCAGCGCACGCCGGCCCGTACGCGACCTCGCGCCAGGCGGTCCGGGTGGCGGCCAGCGGGTTGACCGACTCGGCGATCACGGTGAGGCCCTGGCGCAGGTGGTCCTCGGCCAGCGCGTAGGCGACGGCGTAGCCGACCGGGCCGAGCGGCGGGGCGAGGGCGCCGGAGCGCAGCACCGCCTGCTCGATGGTGTCGACGCGCAGGTGGACGGCGCCGGTCCGGCGCGCCAGGGCACGGGCCAGGGTGGTCTTGCCGGTGGCGGGCAGGCCGCCGAGGACGATCAGCACCGGTCCATCCTGCCGTACCGCCCGTGGTCGGCGACAGGCCGTTCCGGGTTCACGACAGGCGGCCCAGGAGGGCGACCGCGCTGCGCAGTTGGTCCTGTTCGGCGGGGCTGAGGCGGGACTCGATGGCGGTGGCTATGTGGTGTTCGCGCCGGGCGCGCTGGTCGAGCAGGGCGGCGCGGCCTGCCTCGGTGGCGGCGATCAGCTGCTTGCGGCCGTCGGTGGGGTGGGGCTGCTGGGCGACCAGTCCGGCCTCGGTCATCAGGGCGACGGTGCGGGCCATCGACTGGTGTCGGACGCGACGGAGGTCGGCGAGTTCGGCGACGGTGTAGGAGCGGGCGTCGCGCACCAGCAGGCCGAGGACGGCGGCCTGGTTCGGGGGCAGGTCGTCGCCGTCCCG
>NZ_JAFLNG010000040.1 GCF_017427025.1 Streptomyces sp. FH025 | reverse complement strand
GGACGGGCGGAGGCCTCGCGGTCGCCCCGCCACGGGGGTTCGCGGTGCAGCCGGGCGCCGTCGAAGGGCAGGTCGACCCGGACGGTGGCGATGGCGTTGCGGTCGACCGCCGGGCGGCCGGGGAAGCGGATCCTGAGCAGCTTGCGGACGGTGGACCTGGCGCCGTCGCAGCCGACCAGGTGGCTGCCGCGCCACCAGGTGGTGGAGCCGTCCTGGGTGCCGACGGTGCGGACGCTGACGCCGTCGCGGTCCTGTTCGAGTTCGACGACCCGGTTGAGCGGGACCAGCCGGACCAGCGGGGTGCCGGTGAGGGCGTCGCGCAGGCCGCGCTGGAGGCGGTGCTGGGGCAGGTGGAAGGTGGGGGAGTCGGTGAGGTCGATCCGCAGCACTTCCTGCCGGCGCCGCCAGATGGCGAAGGAGTCCCACAGGGCCGAGTCGGAGACGGCCCGGGAGTAGCCGATCCGGGTCAGGAAGGCGGTGGTGTCGGCTCCGAGCACGACGCTGCGCGGGCCCTCGGGGCAGAGCCCGGAGCCCTCGTCCAGGACGACGGTCGGCACCTCGTGCCGGGCGAGTGCGAGGGCCAGGGCCAGACCGACCGGTCCGGCCCCGACCACGATCACCGGGTCCATGACGGAACCTCCGGGCACGAACCGGCCGTTCGGCCGGCGTCAGTTACCGCTGCCGCATATGCCGCGTGGATGCTCCCGGGACGTGTCACGAAGAGCAATGCAACAGTTCGCCTGCGTGTCCGTCAAGCAGCAGGTGAAGTGCGCCGGTTCGCGCCGCGACGGCCGCGTGCTTCGATCCACCGCGCGAGCGCGGTCAGCAGCAGGCACATGGCGATGTAGATCGGGCCGATCACCAGGACCACGGGGATGTAGGGGAATCCGGCGGCGTTCATCGGCTGGCTGGCGATCTTCTTGCCGACGAACAGCAGCTCCTGGTAGGTGATGATCAGGCCGAGCGAGGTGTCCTTGAGGGTGACGACCAGCTGGCCGATCATCGAGGGCAGCATCGAACGGACGGCCTGCGGCACCAGGATGGAGGCCATCACCTGGGTCTTGCGCATCCCGAGGGCGTACGCCGCCTCGCCCTGGCCGCGCGGGACGGCGTTGACGCCGCTGCGGATGATCTCGGCCTGGACGGCGCCGTTGTAGAGGGTGAGGCCGAGCACCAGCGCCCACATCGACTGCTTGGCGAAGAAGGCGTAGTAGAGCGCGACGATCAGGATCAGCAGCGGCATCGCCCGGAAGAACTGGACGACGGCGGTGCAGACCCAGCGGACCGGCTTGTGGTCGGAGAGCTGGCCGGCCGCCAGCAGCGCGCCCAGGGCGAGCGAGAAGACCGCGGCCAGCCCGAAGGCCTTCAGGGTGGCCAGCAGGCCGTCCAGGATCATCTGCTGGACGAAGTTGTACTGGAACGGGTCCCAGAGGTCCGGGTCGAACTGTCCGTTGTCGTCGAGCGCGGTGAAGACGTACCAGAGGAGCCCGAGGATGCCGAGCACCGCGAGGACGCCGAACAGGCGGTAGCGGGCGCGGGCCTTCGGGCCGGGGGCGTCGTAGAGGACGCTGGCCGAGGCCTGTCGGTTCAGCAAACTCATCGGGCCACCGCCAGTCGGGATTCCAGGAAGCGGAAGAACGTGGCGACCGTCGCGCTGATCAGCAGGTAGGCGCAGGCCACCCAGAAGAAGATCGCGAAGATCGAGTAGCCGCGCTCGGAGAAGGTCTGCTGGGCGCTGTAGAGCTCACCGACGCTGAACGCGCCGGCGATCGCCGAGTTCCTCGGCAGGGCGATGAACACGCTGCTCATCGGGGCCAGGACGGTCCGGGCGGCCTGCGGCAGGACGACCAGGGTGAGGGTCTGGCCGAAGGTCATGCCGAGGCTGCGGGCGGCCTCCGCCTGGCCGAGCGGCACGGTGTTGATGCCGGAGCGGATCACCTCGCAGACGAACGAGGCGGTGTACCCGCCGAGCGCAAGCACCGCGAAGACCAGGTGGCTGAAGTGCACGCCGAGCGGCGGCAGGCCGAAGGTGACGGCGAAGAACAGCAGGGTCAGCGGGGTGTTGCGGAAGAGCGTCACCCAGGCGGTGCCGAAGGCGCGCAGGACCGGCACCGGGGAGACCCGGAAGGCCGCCAGCAGGGTGCCCAGCAGCAGGGCGAGCAGGGCGCTGAGCGCGCTCAGCTCGATCGTCTGCAGGAAGCCGTCGCGGAACAACGCGAAGTTGTCCTGCTCGAACAGGAACCCCATCCGGCGGCCCTCCTCTCACAGATGGTCAGAACGTCGGTCGGTGGTGGTCAGTAGCGTTCGAGGGCCGGGACGTCCGGGGCCGCGGAACCGGAGGCGCCGAGGGTCGCGTCGTAGGCCTTCTTCCAGTCGCCGTTGTCCTCGTGGGCCTTGAGGGCGTCGCTGATCGCGTCCCGCAGCGCCTTGTCGTCCTTGTTCAGGCCGACGCCGTAGTTCTCCTTGGTGAACGGCTTGCCGACCACCTTGAGCTTGGGGGCGTACTTGGAGGCGTAGCCCTTGAGGATCGCGTCGTCGGTGGTGACGGCGTCGACCTCGCCCGACATCAGCTTCTCGACGCAGGCCGAGTAGGTGTCGAACTGGGTGATCTTCGGGTTGTACTGCTGGATGTTCTTGATCGAGGTCGAGCCGGTGGCGGTGCAGACGTTCTTGCCGCTGGTGGACTCCGGGCCGGTGATCGAGGTGTTGTCGGCCTTCACCAGCAGGTCCTGGCCGGCGATGTAGTACGGGCCGGCGAAGGAGACCGACTTCTTGCGCTCGTCGTTGATGCTGTAGGTGCCGACGTAGAAGTCGATCTGGCCCTTGGCGATGGCCGGCTCGCGCTGGGAGGAGACCAGGGTCTGCCACTTGATCTGCTGCGGGGTGAAGCCGAGGTCGGCGGCGATCATCTTGGCGATCTCGATGTCGAAGCCGCTGCGGTCGCCGCTGGCGACGTCCTCCCAGCCGAGGTTGGGCTGGTCGGCCTTGGCGCCGATGATCAGCTGGCCGCGCTTCTTGGCCTCGGCTATGACCGGGGAGTCGATCTTGGCGTCGGTCTTGACCGTGTAGGTCGGCAGTGCCGGGGCGTTGCTCGCGCTCGCGGCGTTGGAGCTGGCGGGGGTGCCGTCCTTGCCGCAGGCGGCGGTGGCGGTGAGCGCGACGGCACAGAGCGCCACGGCGAGGGTACGAGAAGTCCTCATGCGGGGTGATCTCCTGGGGCTGGGCCGCGGCGTCAACCGGGCTCTGACGTCTGGAAGTTGTGCACGGGCGGCGGGGCGGCCTCGTCGTCGGGCCGGTCCTGCGTGGTCTGGAAGCGTCAGTGGTCTCGACGTGTTGTCAGTGGTGCAGGATCTTCGAGAGGAAGTCCTTGGCGCGGTCGGAGCGCGGCGCGGTGAAGAAGGCGTCGGGGGTGTTCTGCTCGACGATCCGGCCGTCGGCCATGAACAGCACGCGGTTGGCGGCGGAGCGGGCGAAGCCCATCTCGTGGGTGACCACGACCATCGTCATGCCGTCGGCGGCCAGCTGGCGCATGACCTCCAGCACCTCGTTGACCATCTCCGGGTCCAGCGCCGAGGTCGGCTCGTCGAAGAGCATCACCTTGGGCTTCATCGCCAGCGCCCGGGCGATCGCCACGCGCTGCTGCTGCCCGCCGGAGAGCTGGGCCGGGAACTTGTCCGCCTGCGCGCCGACGCCGACCCGGTCCAGCAGCTCCCGGGCGGTCCGCTCGGCCTGCGGCCGGGGCACCTTGCGCACCTTGACCTGGCCGATGACCACGTTCTCCAGCACGGTCTTGTGCGCGAACAGGTTGAAGCCCTGGAACACCATGCCGACCTCGGCGCGCAGCCGGGCCAGGTCCTTGCCCTCGGCGGGCAGCGGGCGGCCGTCGATGGTGATCGTGCCGGAGTCGACGGTCTCCAGCCGGTTGATCGTCCGGCACAGCGTGGACTTGCCCGAACCGGAAGGGCCGATCAGCACGACCACCTCGCCCTGGGCGATCCTGAGGTCGATGTCCTGCAGCACGTGCAGTGCGCCGTAGTGCTTGTTGACGTTGCTCAGCACGACCAGCGGGGCGGCGGCCGCGGGGGTGGAGTCCTCGACCGGGCTGTCGGTCATCGCGCCTGCTCCCTCTGTGTCGGATCGTGCCTACCCGAGAAGTCTCAACTCCCTTGGGTGGCAATGGTGGTACGAATCCGGGGGCCGCGGCCGGCGGAGCCGCAGCCCCCGGTGGGGCGACCATAGGAGTGCTGGCGGTGCCCCGTCAGCCGATCTGAGCGGAACTTGAGGATCACGAAACGGCCACACGGTGCGTACGCACTGTTCGCGCGGGCGTCGACGGGGCATGTCACAGCGGGAATCCGCACCGGTGCTCCCCGTCCCCCACGAGACCGGTGCGCGGTCGAACCTGGCGCCCGGCCGCCCGCTGGCCCATACTGCGCAGAACCGGGCCCGATGCGATCGGCCCGTGATCACGTGGGGGAAAGGAGGAGAACAGGATGCGACTACTGCTCGTCGAGGACGACGAACGCGTGGCCGCGGCGCTGGTCGCGGTGCTGGGCCGGCACGGCTTCCAGGTCCGGCACGCCCGCAGCGGGCACGAGGCGCTGGACGCCCTGGTGCCGGACGGCAACGAGCCGTACCGCGTAGTGCTGCTCGACCTCGGGCTGCCCGACCGCGACGGCTTCGAGGTGTGCAGCCGGATCCGGGCCGGCAGCGGCGTACCGGTGATCATGGTGACCGCCCGCGCCGACATCCGCTCCCGGATCCACGGCCTCAACCTGGGCGCCGACGACTACGTCACCAAGCCGTACGACATGGGCGAGCTACTCGCCCGCATCCACGCGGTCGCCCGCCGCGGCGCCCTTCCGTCCTCGGCGTCGGTGCCCGCGCCCGACGCCGTGCCGCGCCAGCGCGGCCCGCTGGAGTCCCGCGGCATCCGGATCGACCGGGAGCGCCGCCGGGTCAGCGTGGACGGCCGCGACGTGCCGCTCACCCGCAAGGAGTTCGACCTGCTCGCCCTGCTCGCCCAGAGCCCCGGCGTGGTCTACCGGCGCGAGCAGATCTTCAGCGAGGTCTGGCGCAGCGGCTGGGAGGGCAACGGCCGCACCCTCGAAGTGCACATCGGCTCGCTGCGCAACAAGCTCGCGCTGCCCGGCCTGGTCGAGGCCGTCCGCGGCGTCGGCTACCGCCTGATCCCCGACGGCCCGACGTCCACCGAGGCCGACCAGGCCCCGTCCGCCCCCGCGGAGCACTGACCGCACGTGCGCACCCGCCTGCTCGGCATCCTGATCGCCCTCATGCTGTGCGTCCTGGCCGCCCTGGGGCTGCCGCTCGCGGCGGCGTTCGCGGCCGCCGAGCAGAGCACGGTGGTCGTCGACCGGCTCGACGACGCCGCCCGCTTCGCCCAGGACCTGCCCACCTCCGGCGCCGCCGACTCCGCCCGCAAGGGCGAGCCGGAGCCCGCCCCCGGCGACCTCAGCCGGCAGCACGCGATCGACGCCGAGGTCCGGCGCTACTACGACCTGTACGGCGTGCGGCTGGGTATTTTCCAGCGCGACGGCGTGCCGATCTCCGTCGCGCCCGCCGACTGGCGGGTGCCCACCAGCGGCTGGGGCGCCCAGGCCTTCCAGGAGGCACTGGACGGGCGGCGCAGTCACAACCCGCCGCAGGTCTGGCCGTGGACCGAGGACCGCACGATCACCGTCGCCGCCCCGGTGGTGCGCGACGGCGACGTGGTCGCGGTGGTGCTGAGCGAGTCGCCGACCGGGGCGCTGCGGACCCGGGTGCTGCACAAGTGGCTGGTGGTCGCCGGCGGCGAGGCGGTCGCGATGATCGTCGCCGTCCTGCTGGCCGTCCGGCTCACCGAGTGGGTGCTGCGCCCGGTGCGCACCCTGGACCGGGCCACCCACGACATCGCCACCGGCCGGATGGCCGCCCGGGTCGCGCCCGGTGGCGGACCGCCCGAACTCCAGCGGCTGGCGCGGTCGTTCAACGAGATGGCGGACCACGTGGTGCACGCCATGGACCAGCAGAAGGCCTTCGTCGCGGACGCCTCTCACCAGCTGCGCAACCCCCTCTCGGCGCTGCTGCTGCGGGTCGAGGTGCTCGGCCTGGAGCTGCCCGAGGGCCACGAGGAGGAGCTCAGCGGCGTCCGGGAGGAGGGCGCCCGGCTGGCCCGGGTGCTGGACGACCTGCTCGGGCTGGCCACCGCCGAGCACGCCCGCCCCGAACCGGAGCAGACCGACCTCGCCCAGCTGACCCTGGCCCGGGTGGACGCCTGGCGGCCGGTCGCCGAGCAGCGCGGGATCGAGCTGCGCTGGGACGGCCCCGCGCTGGCGATCGGCATGGCGGACCCGATCGGCTTCGGCTCCGCGCTGGACGCCGTGCTGGACAACGCGCTCAAGTTCAGCCCGTCCGGCAGCCAGGTGCGGCTGCGGGTCGCGGTGCGCCGGGACGAGGTCGCGGTCACCGTCACCGACGCCGGGCCGGGCCTGACCGAGGACGAGCTGTCCCGGGCCGGCGACCGCTTCTGGCGCAGCCCGCGGCACCAGAACGTGGACGGCTCCGGGCTCGGCCTGTCCATCGCCCGCACCCTGCTGGCGGCCGGCGGCGGCTCGCTCGGCTTCGCCCCGGTCAAGCCGACCGGGCTCGCGGTGACCCTGGCGGTGCCGCGGCCGGTCAAGCCGTAGCCGGGGCTCCGAACCGTAGCTGCCGGGGCTTCGAGCCGTGGCTAGGGCTTCACCGAGCGGTAGTACCGCGCCGCGCCCTCGTGCAGCGGCAGCGGGTCGGTGTAGACGGCGGTGCGCAGGTCGACCAGCTGGGCGGCGTGCACCTGGGCGCCGATCTGGTCCCGGCTGTCGATCACCGCCCGGGTCATGCCCTCCACCAGGCCCGGGTCCACGTCGTCCCGGGTGATCAGCAGGTTGGGCACGGCCATGGTGGCCACGGCGTCCTTGGGCTCCGCGTTCGGATAGGTGCCCTTGGGCATGGTGGCCGCCCGGTAGGCGTCGGTGCCGCCGCCCTCCGCCTTGTGCAGGGCCTCGGACAGGTCGGCCAGTGGCACGATCCGGATCCGGACGTGGTCGGAGAGGTCGGTGAGCGCGCTGGTGGGCAGGCCGCCGGACCAGAAGAAGGCGTCCAGGTCGCCCGCGCGCAGCTTGTCGGCGGCGGCGCCGATGCCCGCCGAGACCGGGACTATGTCGTGGTCCGGGTCCAGCCCGGCAGCCGTCAGCAGCCGCCTGGTCACCAGGTTCACCCCGGACTGCGGCAGGCCGACGCCGACCCGCTTGCCCTTGAGGTCGGCGGTGCGGCGCACCGGGGAGGAGGCCGGGACGACCAGCTGGAGGTAGTCGTCGTACAGCCGGGCGATCGCCCGCAGCCGCTCCTTGCCGGGGCCCTGGTAGTCGGCGACCGCGTCGGCGGTGGCGATCGCGAAGGTGTCCTGGCCGGTGGCCACCCGGGTGAGGTTGTCCACCGAGCCCTCGGTGTTGTCCAGGGCCAGCCGCACCCCCGGCATGGTCCGGGACACATGGGCCTGGAGCAGCTGCCCGTACCGGTCGTAGACGCCGCGCTCCACGCCGGTGGCGAAGCGGGTCTCCCCGCGCGGGTACCCGGGCGAGCGGCCCGCCGACAGCCACCAGCCGCCCAGCCCCGCGACCAGCAGCACCAGCACCAGCACCGTCCGCCACAGCGGGCTGCGGGCCGCGCTGCGCAGGGCGGCGCCGAGACGGGACGGATTGGTGGGGGCCATGTAGGGATCCTGCCAGGCGCTCCGGCGGAACGGGAGGGGAACGACGGGTGGAAAGCTCCGGGACCGCTTGACGAAGATCCGGGGAATGGCGGTACGCGGCTGCCCGTACCCTGGTCTGGTGAGCGGTGAGAGCGGATTGAAGAGCTACAAGGTCGTCACGCACGGCTGCCAGATGAACGTCCACGACTCCGAGCGGCTGTCCGGCCTGCTGGAGGACGCGGGCTACGTCAAGGCCGGGCCGGACGGCGACCCGGACCTGGTCGTGTTCAACACCTGCGCGGTGCGCGAGAACGCCGACAACAAGCTGTACGGCAACCTCGGGCAGCTCGCGCCGGTCAAGGGCCGCCACCAGGGCATGCAGATCGCCGTCGGCGGCTGCCTGGCCCAGAAGGACCGCGAGACCATCGTCAAGCGCGCGCCCTGGGTCGACGTGGTGTTCGGCACCCACAACATCGGCCACCTCCCGGCGCTGCTGGAGCGGGCCGCGGTCGAGCGGAAGGCCCAGGTCGAGATCCTGGAGTCGCTGGAGACCTTCCCCTCCACGCTGCCCACCCGCCGCGAGTCCGCGTACGCCGCCTGGGTCGCCATCTCGGTCGGCTGCAACAACACCTGCACCTTCTGCATCGTCCCCGCGCTGCGCGGCAAGGAGGAGGACCGCCGCCCCGGCGACGTCCTCGCCGAGATCGAGGCGCTGGTGGACGAGGGCGTCATCGAGGTGACCCTGCTCGGCCAGAACGTCAACGCCTACGGCTCCGACCTGGGCGACCGTGAGGCCTTCTCCAAGCTGCTGCGCGCCGCGGGCCAGATCGAGGGCCTGGAGCGGATCCGCTTCACCTCGCCGCACCCGCGCGACTTCACCGACGACGTGATCGCCGCGATGGCCGAGACCCCGAGCGTGATGCACCAGCTGCACATGCCGCTCCAGTCCGGCTCGGACCGGGTGCTCAAGGCGATGCGTCGCTCCTACCGGCAGGACCGTTTCCTCGGGATCATCCGCAAGGTCCGCGAGGCGATGCCGGACGCGGCCATCTCCACCGACATCATCGTGGGCTTCCCCGGCGAGACCGAGGAGGACTTCGAGGAGACGATGCACGTCGTCCGCGAGGCCCGTTTCACCAACGCCTTCACCTTCCAGTACTCCAAGCGCCCCGGCACCCCGGCCGCGGAGATGGAGGACCAGGTGCCGAAGGAGGTCGTCCAGGCCCGCTACGACCGGCTGATCGCCCTCCAGGAGGAGATCTCCTGGGAGGAGAACAAGAAGCAGGTCGGCCGCACCCTGGAGATCCTCGTCGCCGAGGGCGAGGGCAAGAAGGACGACCAGACCCAGCGCCTCTCCGGCCGCGCCCCCGACAACCGCCTGGTGCACTTCAGTAAGCCGGACGAGCCGGTGCGCCCGGGCGACGTGGTGACCGTCGAGATCACCTACGCCGCCCCGCACCACCTGCTCGCCGAGGGCCCGGCGCTGGCGGTGCGCCGCACCCGGGCGGGCGACGCCTGGGAGAAGCGCCAGGCCAAGCCCGCGGACAAGCCGGCCGGCGTCATGCTGGGCCTGCCGAAGATCGGTGCCCCGGCCGAACTGCCGCTGGCCGCACCCGCAGGCGGCGCCTGCTGCGGCGACTGACGCGCGTGCCGTACGGACGGCCCGGTGGGAGCTTCGATTCCCGCCGGGCCGTCGTCGTTGGTGGCTTAGAGTGATCCACATGCTGGTATCCGCCGCCGTGTGCCCCTGCCCGCCGCTGCTCGTCCCCGAGGTCGCCGCCGGGGCCGCGCCCGAGCTGGACGGGCTGCGGGCCGCCTGTGACGAGGCGCTGGCGGCGCTGGTCGCGGCCGAACCGCAGCTGGTCGTGGTGGTCGGCACCGGGCCGGAGGCCGAGGTGTGGACCGAGGGCGGGGCCGGCTCCTTCCACCGCTACGGCGTGCCGCTGGTCGCCAAGCTGCCCGGCGGCCGGGTCGAGGGGCCGGAGCTGGCGCCCTCGCTGACCGTGGGGGCCTGGCTGCTGGAGCGCGCCGGGGTCACCCTGCCCACGCACGCCTGCGCGGTGCCCGCCGACGCCCCCACCGACCGGATGCTCGGGCTCGGCCAGGGCCTGGCCGGCCTCGCCGACCGGGTCGCCCTGCTGGTGCTGGGCGACGGCAGCGCCTGCCGCTCGCTGAAGGCGCCCGGCTACCTGGACGAGCGGGCCGAGGGCTACGACGCCGCGCTGGCCGCCGCCCTGGGCTCGGCCGACCTCCCGGCCCTCGCCGCCCTGGACGCCGCCCTGGCCGCCGAGCTCAAGGCCGAGGGCCGGGCGCCCTGGCAGGTGCTGGCTGGCGCCGCCGAGGGCGCCGGCCTCAGTGCGCGGCTGGGCTACCAGGACGCGCCGTACGGGGTCGGGTACTTCGTGGCGTCCTGGAGCTGAGCGCCCGGCGACCCCTTACGGCTGCGGGGCCTGCGGGGTCCCGCCCTCGTCGTGCGGCTTCGGCTTGTGGGCGAAGTCGCCCACGGCGTCCTTGGCCTTGCTGGCGCCGTGCTCGATCTTGTCGCTGTACTTGCCCTTGGTCGCCTTGTCGATCGCGCCGCCGGTCTTGTCCACGATCTGCTCGATCTGGTCGCTGTGCTTGCCCGCGAGCTCGCTGGCCTTCTCCTTGAGCTCCTCGGCCTTGCCCTTGAGGTTGTCCATCAGACCCATGTCGATCTCCTTCTCTCCCTGTCTCCTACCCAACGTCCGTGGTCGGCAAAGCGTTCGCAAAGCCGGACCGAGCTGCGGGAACGGCCGGAAACGGATCGGGAAACAGTCATATCGTCGCGCAGTCGGCGGCGATGGGCAGCCCGGAACCCGGTGCCGGGCCGCCGTCGTGAGATCGGGGCAGTGCGAGACTGGAGCGGTGAGCAGCTCCCGTACCCCGCGTGTCATCTGCATCGTCGGCGCGACCGCCGCTGGCAAGTCCGACCTGGCCGTCGCCATCGCCCGCAGCCTCGACGGCGAGGTGATCAACACCGACTCGATGCAGCTGTACCGGGGCATGGACATCGGCACCGCCAAGCTCACCGTGGACGAGCGCGGGGGAGTGCCGCACCACCTGCTGGACGTCTGGGACGTCACCGAGGCCGCCAGCGTCGCCGAGTACCAGCGGCTGGCCCGGGCCGAGATCGACCGGCTGCTCGCGGCCGGGCGCACGCCCGTCCTGGTCGGCGGCTCCGGGCTGTACGTGCGGGCGGCGATCGACGAGATGGAGTTCCCCGGCACCGACCCGGCGGTGCGCGCCCGGCTGGAGGCCGAGCTGGAGCAGGTCGGCCCGTACGCGTTGCACCGTCGACTGGCCGAGCTGGACCCGCCGGCCGCCGAGGCGATCCTGACGAGCAACGGGCGGCGGATCGTCCGCGCGCTGGAGGTCATCGAGATCACCGGGCAGCCGTTCACCGCCAACCTGCCGAGCAACACCGCCGTGTACGAGGCGGTGCAGCTCGGCGTCGCCGTGCCGCGCCCCGAACTGGACAAGCGGATCGCCCTGCGGGTCGACCGGATGTGGGAGGCCGGGCTGCTGGACGAAGTACGGGCACTGGAGCGGGTGGGCCTGCGGGAGGGGCGGACGGCGTCCCGGGCGCTCGGGTACCAGCAGGTGCTCGACCACTTCGCCGGCGAGTGCACCGAGGACGAGGCACGGGCCGAGACCGTCCGCGCCACCAAGCGCTTCGCCCGCCGTCAGGAGTCCTGGTTCCGCCGCGACGACCGGATCCACTGGCTCTCCCGTCCGGCCGGCACCGACCCGGTCGAGCTGCTGGAACGGTCCCTCGAACTGATCGACCATCAGGGAGTTCCGGCCGCGTAGGACGGGTTCCGGCCAATCCGGCGGTGCACCTGCGCGCGCAGGTGACCGTGCAGAACCAACCGGGGGTCACGGGCCGATCACGTGATGGCCACGGATCACCCGCCGACCCCGGACAGGCCCGGAACGCCCCTCTGGACATGCCATCATCGATGACGTAGGGGTCGGCCCGGGGGGCCGACCGTGCCCGGCCGCGAGTCCGCTCGTGTCGAACTGTCAGGGGAGGCCGAGTGTCGACAGGGACCGGCCCCGAATCCGGTCAGGGCGGGAGCGTCACCGCACCGGCCGAGGAGTTCGACGAGTCGACGATGGGTGACCTCCCCGTGCTGACCGGGCTGGAGGCGCCGACCTCGTACGCGACCGCGGTGCCCGTGCTGGACACCCGGACCCCGCCGGAGGGCGCGGTGCACGAACGGGAGATCCGACCGCTGCGCCGGCTGCGCTGGTGGCAGATCCTGCCGATCGCCCTGCTGGGCACCCTCGGCTCGCTGATGTTCGCCTTCCCGCTCGCCTTCGGCTCGGCCGGGGCGCGGGCCACCATGGTCGGGATGCTCGGGCTGCTGTTCACCGCCGCCTCGTTCGGCTGGGGCGCGATGGCCGCCCGGCACGCCGGCTACAAGTGGCCGGGACTGCCGCGCCGCGGCTCCGGCCGGCGGGCCGGCTGGAAGGCGATCGTGGCCTACACCCTGATCGCGCTGGCCGCCTGCGCGCTCGCGGCCTGGCGGGTCGCCTACCTGCGCTGAAGCCGGGGCCCGTACTCGCGCACCCGCGCCGGGGCCCGTACCCGTGGACCTGGGCTGAGGCGTCCGCCCGCCCTCAGTACCATCGGAGGGTGAGCGCTTCCTCTCCTCAGCGGGCCGGTCTCCCCTTCTTCAAGGGGCACGGCACCCAGAACGACTTCGTGATCGTGCCGGACCCGGACGGCGAGCTGGAGATCGGCCCGGAGGCCGTGGCCGCGCTGTGCGACCGGCGGGCCGGCATCGGCGGGGACGGGCTGCTGCGCGTGGTGCGTGCCGCCGCCGACCCGGCCTCCGCGGACCAGGCCGACCGGGCCGAGTGGTTCATGGACTACCGCAACTCCGACGGCAGCATCGCCGAGATGTGCGGCAACGGGCTGCGGGTCTTCGCCCGCTTCCTGGTCGAGGCCGGCCTGGCGAAGCCCGGCGAGCTGGCCATCGCCACCCGCTCGGGGGTGCTCACCGCGAAGGTCGCCGAGGACGCCGCGGACGGCACGCCCGGCGACGTCACCGTCGACATGGGCCGCGCCCGGCTGCCCGGACCGGACGGCATCGAGGTCGCGGTCGGCGAGCGCCGCTGGCCGGCCCTGAACGTCAACATGGGCAACCCGCACGCGGTGGCCTTCGTGGAGAGCCTGGACCACGCCGGCGACCTCTTCACCGCGCCGCTGACCAGCCCCGAGGGCGCCTACCCGGAGGGCGTCAACGTCGAGTTCGTGGTGGACCGCGGCCCGCGGCACGTGGCGATGCGGGTGCACGAGCGGGGCTCGGGCGAGACCCGCTCCTGCGGTACCGGTGCCTGCGCGGTGGCGGTGGCCGCGATCCGCCGGGACGGCGCCGATCCGGCGGTCACCGGCGAGGCGGTCGCGTACACCGTGGACGTGCTGGGCGGCCGACTGGTCATCACCGAGCACCCGGACGGCCGGGTGGAGATGACCGGCCCGGCGGTGATCGTGGCCGAGGGGCGGCTGGACGCGGGCTGGTGGGAGTCGATCCGCCGCGGCTGACGGCCCGGTTTGCCCAATTCGCGCGGTCACGAATCCCCCCGATCGGGTGATATCGGTCGCGGATGGGAATCAAGTCGTCGCAGAACGTGGTCTGCTCGGTAGCATGGACCACCGGGTCGATCACCCTGGGAGGGGTAGCAGGATCGCTCCCTTGGGAGGGGAAGCGCCCGGCGACCGTTGCCGGAGGTGCCGATGACCATCTCAGCCGGGCAGCCCCTGGGGCAGCCGACGACCGCACGGCAGGGAGGGGCCAGGTGGCCCCTCGGAGAGTTCGGCCTGGCCGCCCTCGGCCGGGCCGGGCGGGCCGCACTGCTGGCCACCGGCCGACAACCCGTGCCGGACGCCCTCGAACCACTGGTCCGGGCCCACCGCGGGCACCACCCGCAGGCCGACCTCGCGCTGCTCGCCCGGGCGTACCGGCTGGCCGAGGCCAGCCACCGCGGACAGCTGCGCAAGAGCGGCGAGCCGTACATCACCCACCCGCTGGCCGTCACCATGATCCTGGCCCAACTCGGCGCCGGGACGACCACCTTGGTCGCCTCGCTGCTCCACGACACCGTCGAGGACACCGAGTTGACCTTGGATCAGGTGAGCGCCGGATTCGGGCCCGAAGTCGCCTACCTGGTCGACGGGGTGACGAAACTGGAGAAGGTCGACTTCGGCGCCGCCGCCGAGGCCGAGACCTTCCGCAAGATGCTGGTCGCCACCGGGGACGACGTCCGGGTGATGGTGATCAAGCTCGCCGACCGGCTGCACAACATGCGCACCATCCGGCACATGAAGCCGGCCAGCCGGCTGCGGATCGCCAAGGTCACCCGGGACGTGCTGATCCCGCTGGCCGAACGGCTCGGCATCCAGGTGCTCAAGGCGGAGCTGGAGGACATCGTCTTCGCCACCCTGCACCCCGAGGAGCACGCCGACGCCCGGGCCCTGATGGCCGGTCACGAGGCCGAGCCGGACACCCTCCTGGAGCCCTTCGCCCGCCGGCTGGCCCGCCAGCTGGCCGAGGCCCGGATCGCCGCCGAGGTGACGGTACGGCCCCGGCACTGCGTCTCGCTGCACCGGGTGCTGCTCAAGCGGGCCGCCGCGCCCGGGCGGGACGGGAGGCCGCAGGGCCCGCAGCCGACCGACTTCGGGCGGCTGCTGGTGGTGGTCGAGGAGAACGCCGACTGCTACGCCGTGCTCGGCGAACTGCACACCTGCTGGACGCCGCTGCCCGGGGAGTTCAAGGACTTCGTGGCCGCCCCCAAGTTCAACCTGTACCAGTCGCTGCACACCGCGGTGGCCCTGGAGGACGGCGCGGTGGTCGAGGTGCTGGTGCGGACCCGGCGGATGCACGAGGTGGCCGAGACCGGCGTGGTCGCGCTCGGCGACCCGTCCCCGGCCGGCGCCGCCCAGGACGCCGACGAACTGGACCGCACCGACCCGGCCCGGCCCGGCTGGCTCAGCCGGCTGCTGGAGTGGCAGCAGGAGACGCCCGACCCGGACGCCTTCTGGTCCGCGCTCACCGCCGACCTGGCGGGTGACCGCGAGATCACCGTGGTGACGGAGTGCGGGGAAACGCTTCAGCTGCGGGCCGGGGCCAGCTGCGTGGACGCGGCCTACCTGCTCGGCGAGGAGACCGGCCACCGGTGCATCGGCGCCCGGGTCAACGGCCGGCTCACCGCGCTGTCCACCGTGCTGCAGGACGGGGACGTGCTCGCGGTGCTCACCGAGGGCGTCCAGCCGGGCGACGGGCAGCCCTCCGGGCCCTCGCCCGAGTGGCTGGCGCACGTCCGCACCCCCGCCGCCCGGCTGGCCATCGAACGCTGGCTGGCCGACCACCCCGCCGGGCTGCCGGTGGTGCGCACCGGCCCGGCCGGAAGCCAGCCCGCCCCGCCCGCGCACCGGGCCGACGAGCGCCGGGCGACCCCGGTCGAGGTCGTCGGACGGCCGGAGGCGCCGGTCCGGCTGGCCCGCTGCTGCACCCCGGTGCCGCCGGACGAGGTGGCCGGCTACCCGATCCGCGGCGGCGCGGTGGCCGTGCACCGGACCGGCTGTCCGGCCGGGCGGCGGCTGCGCGCGGACGGGCGCGCCGAGCTGGAGGTGCGCTGGCGGCCGGAGGGCGCCCCGGCGGCCGGCCACCGGGTGACCCTGCGGGCCGAGGCGCTGAACCGGCCCCGGCTGCTCGCCGACCTCACCGCGGCGATCTCCGCCGAGGGCGTCGGCATCGTCGCGGCCGAGGTCGAGCCGCCGCAGGAGCTGCGGGTGCGGCACACCTACACCGTCGAGCTGCCCGAGCCGGGCGCGCTGCCCGCCCTGATGAGGGCGATGCTCAAAGTGTCCGGAGTGTACGACGTGAGCCGCCCGCACGCGCCCGAAGGGACCCAGCCCCGGCACTCCTGGGGAAATGGGGGTGACCGGCCCGAGCCGGGCGTGCGACCATCGTGGGGAATTCACGGCCGGTCCACGGCGTTCTCAGGGCACAGGAGCCCCGGTGAGATCCAAGGGCCCTCGCCGAAGCACTCCAGCGACCAAAGGACAGAATGACCTCCACGTTCGACACCCGCGACCACGCCGACGCCCCGCGCCGCCTCGACGGTCTGCGGGCGGAAGCCCTCATGGACGAGGACCTCGCGGCCATCGACGAGGACCTCGGCCACACCTACGACGGCGACCAGTACGACCGCAGCGAGCGCGCCGCCCTGCGCCGGGTCGCCGGCCTCTCCACCGAGCTCGAAGACGTCACCGAGGTCGAGTACCGGCAGCTCCGCCTGGAGCGCGTGGTGCTCGTCGGCGTCTGGACGGACGGCACGCTGGAGGAGGCGGAGAACTCGATGGCCGAGCTCGCCGCGCTCGCCGAGACGGCCGGCTCGGAGGTGCTGGACGGCGTCATCCAGCGCCGCGACAAGCCCGACGCCGCCACCTACATCGGCTCCGGCAAGGCGCAGGAGCTGCGCGACATCGTCGCCTCCAGCGGCGCCGACACCGTGGTCTGCGACGGTGAGCTCACCCCCGGCCAGCTGATCCACCTGGAGGACGTGGTCAAGGTCAAGGTCGTCGACCGGACGGCCCTGATCCTGGACATCTTCGCCCAGCACGCCAAGTCCCGGGAGGGCAAGGCGCAGGTCTCGCTCGCGCAGATGCAGTACATGCTGCCGCGGCTGCGAGGCTGGGGTCAGTCGCTGTCCCGGCAGATGGGTGGTGGTGGCTCCGGCTCCTCCGGCGGCGGCATGGCCACCCGTGGTCCCGGTGAGACCAAGATCGAGACCGACCGTCGTCGGATCCGCGAGAAGATGGCGAAGCTCCGCAAGGAGATCGCCGACATGAAGAAGGGCCGCGACACCAAGCGCCAGGAGCGCAAGCGCCACCAGGTGCCGTCCGTGGCCATCGCCGGGTACACCAACGCCGGCAAGTCCTCCCTGCTCAACCGGCTCACCGGCGCGGGCGTGCTGGTGGAGAACGCGCTGTTCGCCACCCTGGACCCGACCGTGCGCCGGGCCCAGACCCCGAGCGGGCGGCTCTACACCCTGGCCGACACGGTCGGCTTCGTCCGGCACCTGCCGCACCACCTGGTCGAGGCCTTCCGCTCGACCATGGAGGAGGTCGCCGACGCGGACCTCATCCTGCACGTGGTCGACGGCTCGCACCCCGAGCCGGAGACGCAGCTGGCCGCCGTCCGCGAGGTCATCGTCTCGGTCGACGCGCAGAACGTGCCGGAGATCGTGGTGATCAACAAGGCGGACGCCGCCGACCCGCACGTGCTGCAGCGGCTGCTGCGCCGCGAGCCGCACGCCATCGTGGTGTCGGCCCGCAGCGGCGCGGGCATCGAGGAGCTGCTGAAGCTCATCGACGACGAACTGCCGCGCCCGGCCGTCGAGGTGCGGGCCCTGGTGCCGTACACCCAGGGGGCCCTGGTCTCCCGGGTGCACAAGGAGGGCGAGCTGCTCGGCACCGAGCACACCGGCGAGGGCACCCTGCTGCACGCCAAGGTACCGGCCGAGCTGGCCGCGGAGCTGGAGCACTTCGCGGTGGCCCTGCAGGGCTGATGACACGGGAGGGCCCCGGACGATCGCGTCCGGGGCCCTTCGCGTTCCGCGGTGTTCCCGGGGAGCGCGCTACCTGACGTTCTTGGCGAAGTAGTCGAACGCCTGCTTCGCCTGGTCCTGGAGCGAGGGCCCGGCCAGGTAACCGGCCGGGTTGCGGTCGCCCAGCGCGCTGACGCTGACCAGGTTGGGCTTGCCGTCCTTGGTGATGAACCAGCCGCCGCCCGCGGCTCCGCCGGTCATGGTGCAGCCGATCACGTACATCGGCGGCCGGCTCCGGTCGAAGGACAGCCGGCCGGGCGGGGCGGGGGAGACGCAGCGCTCCAGCTCCAGTCCGTCGAAGGGCCGCTCGACCGGGAAGCCGTAGGCGGCGGCCGAGGTGACCTGCTCGCGCGGGGCGTTGAACCACACCGGGACCGAGCCGCCGACCGCCTCCTCCAGGGACGGGCCGGAACCGGACTCGCCGCGCACCCGGATGATCCCGTAGTCGTACTGGCTGTGCGCGCCGGCGCCGCTCTCCTGCAGCCAGGTCGGCGACACCAGCGCGCGCACCGCCGTCCAGCGGCCGTACGGGGCGGCCTGCTGGTCGGGGGACGGCTTGCCGCGGGTCGCCCTGCCGTCCCGGTTGTAGCCGGGGACGAAGACCAGGTTCTTCGCCCAGCCGCCGCCCTTCCCGTCGTGCAGGCAGTGCGCGGCGGTGTAGACCAGATTGCTGCGGCCCGGGTTGAGCGGGTCGGAGACCACCGTGCCGGAGCAGGCGGCGTCGCCCTGGCCCGTGGTCAGGAACAGCCGGCCGACCACCGCCGCGTCGGGGCCGTACGGGTGCGGCTGGGGCTCGGCCGGGACGGCGGTCGGCGGGGCGTCCCGCTGGACGGTCTGCGGCGAGGTGGAGGCCGGCGAGTACTCCGGGGTGGCCCGGGCCCGGGCGGCGTCCATCCGGGCGGTCGTCCAGTAGCCCGGGGCCGCCTGGCCGGTGAAGCCGCTCTCGGCGACGTACCGGGCCCAGTCCTCCAGCTTCCAGCCGCTCAGGTCGCCCAGGCTGGTCGGCGCGGCCTTGGGCAGGGCGGCGGGCGGCGGGGCCGGAGCGGCCGGGCCGTCCGGTCCGCAGGCTGCCGCGCTGAGCGTGAACGCGGCGAGCAGCGCGGCGCCGGCCGTGGTGAGCCGGCGGGCCCTGCTGCTGGTGATCGGCATGGTGCGTCGTCCCCCGTGGTGGTGCCGGCCGTCGGTGCGGCTACTGCTTCCTGGAGATCCAGTCCAGGGCCTGCTTGGCGACCGTCTCCAGGTACGGGCCGCTCAGCGAGGTGTGGTCCTGGGTGCCGATCGAGGTGTTGCTGACCAGGGCCGTCCGGCCGTCCGGCATGGTGGCGAACCAGCCGCCGCCGCTGGAGCCCTGGGTCATGTCGCAGCCGATGGTCAGCATGGCCGGGCGCTTGGCGTCGAAGGACAACCGGGTCGGCTTGCCGCCGTCGCACCGGTACAGCTCCTGGCCGTCGAAGGGCTTGACCAGCGGGTAGCCGGAGGCCGAGACCTTGAGCTGGTCGCGGGGCGCGTCGAACCACACCGGGGCGGCCGAACCGACCGTCTCCTCCAGGGACTTGCCGGTGTCGTTCTGGTTGTGCACCCGCATCACGGCGAAGTCGTACTGGTTGGCGGCGTCACCGGTGGGACCGCCCTCGACCATCCACTGCGGGGAGGTGACGACCTGGTCGGCCCACCAGGTGCCGAGCGGGGCGAGCTCGGACAGCGGGGCCTTCCTGCCGCCGCTGGAGGCGCCCGAGTTGTTGTAGGCGGGGACGAACACCAGGTCCTTGTAGAAGTTGCCGCCCTTGCCCTCGTGCACGCAGTGGGCGGCCGTCCAGATCAGGTTGCTCTTGCCCGGGTGCTGCGGGTCGGCGATCACCGTGGCCGAGCAGTTGCCGCGGCCGCCCTGGGCGGAGAAGAACACCTTGCCGGAGGGCTGCTTGAGGTAAGGGCGGGGCACCGGCACGGCCTTGACCACGGTCGGCTCCGGGTCGGTCGTGGATCCGTCGGCGGCCGGCTTGGCGGTGGGCGGGGCCGGGTCGGCGGGCTTGGCGTCGCCCATCTTGTCCGGGTTCCAGAAGTCCTTCACCACCGGGTTGTTGAAGACGTGCTTGGACGCCCACTTGTCCCAGTCCTCGTACTTCCACTTCCGCAGGTCGTCCCAGGTCTTCGGCAGGCCCTCCAGCAGGCTGGTCGGCAGGCCGGAGGGCAGGGTGATCCCGCCGATGACGCCGCCGCCCCCCGGGGCGGTCGTCTCGGTGGCCACGGGCGGCGCGGCGTGCCCGCCGTTGCCGGCCGGACCGTCGGGCCCGCAGGCGCTCGCGGCGAGCAGCGCTCCCGTGACGAGCGCGGCGGCCAGGGCTGACCGGTGGATCGATGGCATCTGTGCGCTTCCCCCTGTGCTCGGTCGGACTGTGGTGCGGCGGCTCGCCGCCCTGGAGTCTTCCATTGCAGACCAGGACGGTCGGCGCCGCCCCCGGGGTTGCGCTGCTGACCGGAGGTCATCGATCCGTGATGGGGGAGCGGCCCGACCCACCGCTACAGCAAGGTGGTGCCGTCAGGGGGTGGACAATCCTCGATCTTCACCTGGACGAGTGAGCCTTCCTTGTGATCACCCGTCAGGGATAGGTAACCCTTACCTGACGCGACGGTGCGAGCGCCCGCCGATCCCCTCCACCACCAGCCCGCGTCGGCACCCCCACGCGTCCCAAGGAGCAGCCTTGAGCACCGCCCTCACCGGAGCCCCGCCCGTACCGTCGCAGCCCGTGGACCCCACCCGGCAGCCGAAGAACGCGCCGGGGCCCGACCCGCTGCTGCACCCCGATCCCGCCGTCGCCGCCGAACAGGCCGCCCTGGAGGCCCTGTTGCGCTGCTGGACGCGGGAGACCGGAGCCCGGCCCGGCCCGGACGGCCGACTGCGGATCGACGTCCTCGGCGGCGCCGCCCGGCTCACCGTGCCGGTCCGCTACTGGTCGCCCGGCGGCTGGCACCGCTTCGGCCCGGCCACCCTCTCGGCCGGAGAGGGAACCGCCGACGCCCCGGTGGACGCCGTCACCACCGCCGCGTTGCTCGCCGCCGCGGCCGCCGAACGGCCCGACCCCGGACAGGTCGCCGACCTCGCCGCCCGGGTCGCCGACTCGGTCATGCGCACCACCGAGATCCTCGCCCACCGCCGCACCGCCGCCGAACCCGGCGGGCCGGAGCGCTCGCACTTCCTCGCCGCCGAACAGGGCCTGCTGCTCGGCCACCCGCTGCACCCCACCCCGAAGAGCCGCGACGGCCTCGGCCCGGCCCAGAGCGCCGCCTACTCGCCCGAACTCCACGGCTCCTTCCAGCTGCACTGGTACGCGGTCGACCGCGAACTGCTCGCGACCGGCTCGGCCGTCGCCGAGAGCGCCGACCGGCTCACCGCCGCCCTGCTCGGCGACCACGCCGCCCTGCCGCCCGGCACCGCCGCCCTGCCGCTGCACCCCTGGCAGGCCCGGGAACTCGCCCACCGCCCGGTCGTCGCCGAACTGCTCGCCGACGGGCTGCTGCACGACCTCGGCCCGGCCGGCGAGCCCTGGTACCCCACCTCCTCGGTGCGCACCGTCTACCGGCCCGGCTCGCCGTGGATGCTCAAGCTCTCGCTCGGCCTGCGGATCACCAACTCCCGCCGGGAGAACCTGCGCAAGGAGCTCCACCGCGGCCTGGAGGTGCACCGGCTGCTGGAGAGCGGACTGGCCGCCGAATGGCGGGCCGCCCACCCCGGCTTCGACATCGTCCGCGACCCGGCCTGGATCGGCGTCGACCACCCCGGCCTCGGCGACCCGGGCGGCCTGGACACCGTGCTGCGCGCCCAGCCGTTCGCCCCGACCGACCGCGCGCTGTGCGTGGCCGGGCTGATCGCCGAACAGCCGCTCGGCACCGGCACCACCGTGCCGTCCCGGCTCCGCGACACCCTGCGCTCGCTCGCCGCGCGCTGCGGCCGGCCGCTGCGCACCGTGGCCGCCGAATGGTTCCTGCGCTACCTGGAGGCGGTCGTACTGCCCGTCCTGTGGCTGGACGGGCGGGGCGGCATCGCCCTGGAGGCGCACCAGCAGAACAGCCTCGTCCTGCTGGACGCCGAGGGCTGGCCCTGCGGCGGCCGCTACCGCGACAACCAGGGCTACTACTTCCGGGAGAGCGCCGCCGAGCGTCTCACCGCCCGGCTGCCCGGGCTCGGCGCCGAGAGCGACACCTTCCTGCCCGACGCGGTGATCGACCACCACTTCGCCTACTACCTCGGCATCAACCACGTGCTCGGCCTGATCGGCGCCTTCGGATCCCAGCAACTCGCCGACGAGACAGTGCTGTTGGCCGGACTGCGCCGGTTCCTCGCCGGCCCGCAGGCGGCCGCCACCGGCTCGGCGCTGCCCGCCCTGCTGCTGGACGCGCCCACCCTGCCCTGCAAGGCCAACCTGCTCACCCGGATCAACGGCCTGGACGAACTGGTCGGCCCGGTCGCCACCCAGTCCGTGTACGTGGACATCCCCAACCCGGTGGCGGGCCTCTGATGCTGGACGACCTGCCCGGGTGGGGCGCCGTCCCCACCCCGGCCGGCGAGTTCCGGCTCAACCCCGTCCGGCTGCCCGCCGACCTGGAACTGCTCGCCGGGTGGATGAACGACCCCGAGGTCGACGAGTTCTGGGAGCTCGCCGGGCCGCCCGCCGTCACCGAGCGGCACGTCCGGGCCCAACTCGACGGCGACGGCCGCAGCGTGCCCTGCCTCGGCCTGCTCGACGGCGCGCCGATGAGCTACTGGGAGGTCTACCGCGCCGACCTCGACCCGCTCGCCCGGCACTACCCGGCCCGGCCGCACGACACCGGCGTGCACCTGCTGCTAGGCCCCGCCGCCAGCCGCGGCCGGGGCCTGGGCGCCGTCCTGCTGGCCGCGCTCGCCGACCTGATCCTCGGTCAGTACGGGCACTGTGGACGGATCGTGGCCGAACCGGACGTGCGCAACCGGCGCTCCGTCCGGGCCTTCGAGCGGGCCGGATTCCGAGCCGCCGCCGAACTCGACCTGCCCGGCAAGCGCGCCGCCCTGATGATCCGCGACCGAGACTTACTCCCCGCCTAGGACACCCCCGTGGACACCTCGACACCCCCTCCGTACGACCTGCTCGGCGTCGGCATCGGCCCGTTCAACCTCTCGCTCGCCGCACTCTCCGAGCCCGTACCCGGCCTGCGCACGCTCTTCTGCGACCAGCGCCCGGAGTTCCGCTGGCACCACGGCATGCTGGTGGACGGGGCCCGGATGCAGGTGCCCTTCCTCGCCGACCTGGTCTCCCTGGTCGACCCGACCAACCCGTGGTCCTTCCTCAACTACCTGCGCGCCCAGGACCGGCTGTTCCCGTTCTACTTCGCCGAGCGCTTCCAGCTGCCCCGCCGCGAGTACGACCACTACTGCCGCTGGGCCGCCGAACGGCTGGCCAACTGCCGCTTCGGCACCGAGGTCACCGCCCTGCACTGGGAGGACGGCCTGTTCCAGGCCGAGCTGACCGACACCGCGACCGGCCGGCGCTCCACCGCACGGGCCCGCAACCTCGCCCTCGGCGTCGGCACCCGGCCCGTGCGGCCCGAGGCCTTCACCGCCCTGGCCGGCCACCCGGGCGCCTTCCACTCCGCCGACTACCTGGACCGCCGCGAGGACCTCGCCGGCGCCCGGGACATCACCGTGGTCGGCAGCGGGCAGTCCGGCGCCGAGGTCTTCCTCGACCTGCTGCGCCGCCACGACGGCGACGGCGTCCGGCTGCGCTGGCTCACCCGGACCAGGGCACTGGCGCCGATGGAGTACTCCAAGCTCGGCCTGGAGCACTTCACCCCCGACTACACCCGCTACTTCCACGGCCTGCCCGCCCCCGTCCGGGACGCCCTGGTCGCCGCCCAGTGGCAGCTGCACAAGGCCGCCAGCGCCGAGACCCTCGCCGAGATCCACGACCACCTCTACGAGCGCACCATCGGCCGCCCGATCGACACCGCCCCGGTCGAGATCACCCCCGGCACCGCCGTCACCGACGCTCGCCCCGGCCCCTGCGGCGGCCTCGAACTGCGCTGCCGGCACACCGACTCCGGCACCGAGCACGTGCTGCGCACCGACGCGGTGGTGCTCGCCACCGGCTACCGGGCCGCCCGCCCGGCCGCGCTGGAACCGCTCGCCCA
>NZ_JAFLNG010000004.1 GCF_017427025.1 Streptomyces sp. FH025 | reverse complement strand
GGTACCCGAACTCGGCACCGGGGCCCTACCGGGTTCGCGGTACTGGCCCTGCTTGCTGTTCACCCCGGGCGACCGCCCGGTGCGCGCACTCGCCGGGCACCTCGCCGCCCTGACCGGCGGCGGACCCCGCGCCGTCGAGGCCGAGTTGGCGGGTGATCCGCCCGCCCTCGCCGCACGGCTTCGCGACGCGCTCGACCGGCTCGGAGCCGACCGGCTGGTGGTGATCGTCGACCAGGCGGAGGAACTGTTCACGCAGGTGGCGGAGAAGGCGGAGCGGGACCGGTTCGTCGAGGCGCTCACCCGGCTCGCGGCCCCTCGCGGGCCGGACGGCCGCAACCCCCCGGCCCTCGTCGTGTACGGGGTGCGCGCCGACTTCTACGGCCGGTTCGCCGAGTACCCCTCCCTGCACGCCGCGCTCGAAACCCGCCAGGTGTTCGTCGGCCCCCTGTCGGACACCGAACTGGAGGAGGCGATCACCGCGCCCGCCAGGAGCGTGGGGCTGTCCGTCGAACCAGGGCTGGTCGACGTCCTGCTGACCGACCTGGGCGTCGACTCGCTCGACGGCGGGCGGTCCGGTGACGACTGGACGGAGGAAGGCGCGCAGCGCCCCAGGCCCTGGCACGGGTACGACGCCGGACGTCTTCCGCTGCTCGCCCACGCGCTTCGCGCCACCTGGCGCAACCGGAAGGGATCGACCCTCACCCTCGCCGGCTACCGGGCCTCCGGCGGGATTCGCGGAGCCATCGAGTCCACTGCCGAGGACGCCTACCGAGGGCTCGGCGAGGACGGCCGGCAGGCGGCCGAGGTGATCTTCCGCAATCTCGTCAGGATCAACGAGGACGCGGAGGACACCCGGCGCGCGCTCCCGGTGGAACGGGCCGCGGAGGGCGCCGACGAGGCCGTGGCCGAGGCCGTGCTGACGGCGTTCACCCAGGGCCGGCTGCTCACCTGGAACCGTTCCACCGTACAGATCACCCACGAGGCCCTGTTGAAGGCCTGGCCCCGCCTTCACCGGTGGCTGCAGACGGACCGCGCCGGCAACCTCGTGCGCCAGCAGCTCAAGGATGCGGCCGCCGAATGGGAGGGGAAGCACCGCGACCGCTCGCTGCTGTACCGGGGCAACCGTCTGGAGCTCGCCCTCACCTCGACCGGCCGGCCCGGTACCGGAGCGGACGATCTCGGCGTCACGGTCGCGGCCTTCCTGAACGCCTCGATCCGTCTGAAGCGCCGCGCCGCCGCGGTCCGCCGTACGGCCGTCGCGTTGCTGGCCGTGCTCTCGGTGATCGCCATGGCGTCCGCGAAGATGGCCGGCGAGCAGAAGGACCGGGCCGACCAGCAGCGCCGGGTGGCCGTCGAACAGGGAAACCTCGCCAGGGAACGGCTGCTCCAGGCCCAGGCCGAGAACCTGCGTGAGTCCGATCCCCAGCTCTCCCTCCAGCTGAGCCTGGCCGCGCTACGCCTCCACCCGACCCAGGAGAGCAGGTCCGGGCTGGTCAGGACCCTGCGGGAGTCCCATCTCGACGGCGGCTCGGCGCCGGGCGCCGTCGGGTCCTCCGTGGACCTCGCCGAGTTCAGCGGGGACGGCGGCATGCTGGCCGTCGCACGGATCCGTGAGAAGGGGGTGGTCAACCTGTGGGACACCACCGACATCGGGCAGCCGCGTCAGCTCGCCACCCTGAGGGGCCACGCCGACGAGGTCACGGCCGCCGTCTTCAGCCCCGACCAGCGCCGCCTGGTCACCGTCGCGGCGCCCGCCCGGGGCAGGGACGCGAAGGAGACGCCCTCCGGCGACGACATCATCCTCTGGGATCTGACCGACCGGCACAATCCGCGTCGCACGCCCTTCCACGCGGACCCCGGAGTGCGGACGCGGGGCGCGGCCATCAGCCCGGACGGCCGAACGCTGGCCCTCCTGGCGGACGGACCGAACCGCACCCTGACCCTGTGGGACATCAAGGACGCCGAGGCTCCCCGGCGGCTGGGCGAGCCGGTCGCGGCGACACAGGCCGAGTCCGCGGTGTTCAGTTCCGACGGCCGCCTCCTGGTCACCGGATCCTCGTCGATCGAGTACGCGGACGACTCGCTCACCTCGGGTTCGATCACCCGTGGGACGGGCTGGCAGGTATGGGACGTGACGAATCCGGCCGTCCCACGGGCGACGGCAGAGCAGAGACCGGCTGGAGGGGAGCTCGCCGTCAGCCCGACGGCGCCGATCCTGGCCGTGGACAGAGGGCGGACCACCACCCTCTGGGACCTCGCCGACCCGCGCGCCCCCAGGAAGCTGGCCACCCTCACCAACCCCGGCGACGTGTCGGCGCTCGCCTTCGGCCCGGACGGCCGCTCCCTCGTCACCTCCGATTCGAGCGGCGGTTCCCTCCTCTGGGACATCACGGACCCGGCGAACCCCCGGTCCCGGCCCCCGCTGGTCGGCTCACACGGCGTCGTGTCCGCCGCCGGAAGGGAGATCGACCAGATGACGCAGGCCGGGAAGTTCCACCCCATCAGGTCCGCCGCGTTCAACGGGGACGGCCGGCGGATCGTCCTCGCGGACGATGACGGGACGCTCTCCCGGTGGACGCTCGACGGCCGCCCGGCGCCGACGCAGGCCGCCGCGCTGCCAGGTACCTACGTGGCAGCCGCCGCGTTCAGCCCGGACGGCGGCCGGCTGGTCACCGGGGAGTGGACCGGCGACGCCCGGATCTGGGACGTGTCCGACCCGGCCCGGCCGCGGGAGCTGGCGGTGCTTCCCGGTCGAGCGGACTGGTCGGCCACGGCCGTGTCCTTCAACAAGGACGCCACCGTCGTGGCCGTCGGCACCCACTACGGCGTGACCGGCGCCCAAGGGGACGTCACTCTCTGGGACGTCTCCACGCCGGCCACGCCCAGGAAGACCGCCACACTGGCACTGCCATCGGGTGCCGGCTCCATGGCGTTCAGTCCCACGTCCGGTCTCCTCGCCGTCACCGGCGGCACGTGGAGCAGCGACTCATGGGTGGGACTGTGGAACACCGGCGTCGCCGGCGCGCCCGTCCGCCTCAAACTGATCGACCGGCTCGGCCAGGCGATGTCCTCATCCAGGCCGAATGTGTATTCCATCCTGCTGATCCACAAACCGACGGTGTTCAGTCCGGACGGACGGCGACTGGTCCTTCCGGAATCACTGTGGGACGTCTCGGATCCGGCCGCGCCGGTCCAGGTGCCCGCGGCCGACCCGACCGACCCGGCCGACCCGACGGCCTCCCGGATCAGGCCGTTCGGGAGTTCGGGCGGCGCCGCGTTCAGCCCCGACGGCCGGACCCTGGCGGACGGCTCCGACGGCGGGGTGAAGCTCTGGCCCCTGGGAGCGGGCATCGGGCCGTCCGCGACGGCCGTCCTGCCCACGACCCCGGACGCCGGCAAGACCCACGTCGACTTCCACCCCGGCGGACGACTGGTCGCGGTCGGGCAGGGCAACGGCGTCGTCCGCCTCTACGAAATCGCCGATCCGGCCCTTCCGGGCCTGGCCCTCGACCTGCCCGATTCCTCAGCCGACCTGGAGGACGTGCGGTTCAGCCCCGACCGGAAGTCGTTGCTCGTCGTACGCAGCAGCGGCTCCGCCCAGATCTGGGACCTGGGCGCGCTGCCCGCCATCGCGGCCGACCCGGTCGGCCTGGCCTGCCGGATCGCCGGAGGCGGACTCTCCCGCCAGGACTGGGAGATCACCTACGCCACCGGCCTGCCGTACCAGGACACCTGCTCACGGAGCTGAACGGGCCCGGGGCAGGGCCCGCTCGGCGGCGTCTCCTGCCGGCGGTCAGGACAGGCGTGCCAGGACGGCGCGGCAGGTGTGCCGCAGTTCCTCGTCGTTGGCGATGCTCCGGAAGCGTCCGCTGCGGCGGGCCAGTGCCAGTTCCGCCCGGATGCGGGGCAGGGCCGGCGCGGCGGCCGGGCCCATCCGGTCCAGGCAGGCCAGGACGTGGTTCGAGGTCGCGTCGTGCTGCTCCCAGGCGGTCAGCAGCGTACGGAGGACGACGTCGGCCTCGGCCTCGCCGGCGATGTCCCACACGGCGGCAGCGGCGTAGAGACGGGTCCACTCGTACCCGGCGGTCAGCATCGTCCTCAGGCGCGGCAGCGCGGCCGCGGCGGGCGGGCCGATCAGGCCGAGGACGTCGGCCGCGTCGTGGTGCGCGTGGGTGTCGAGCAGGTCGAGCAGTCGCGGCACGGCGTCGGACGGGTCGCGTTCGAGCGCCCACAGCGCGGCCATGGCGGCCGTGCGCAGGTCCACGTTCGGCGCGTCAGCCAGCGGGCGGACCGCTTCCAGGGCGTCCGCGGCCCCGGCGCCGAAGGAGGCGAGCGCCTTCACGGCGGCGGCCGCGATGCGCGGCTGCTCGTGACGGACTGCGGCGGTGACGGCGTCGGTGAGCGCGGGAACGGCGGCCGCGTCGCCCAGTCCGGCCAGGGCGGACACCAGGGCGCCGGTCCCCATGTCGGCCCACGGTGTCGAGAAGTCGGCCTCCGCCAGGTGCCGGGACAGCAGCGGCACCAGCACGTCGGCTTCCGAGCGCAGACGGCCGGCGACCTGCACCGCACGCCAGGCGTCGGTGCCGTCCTCCAGTGCCGTCAGCAGGCAGGGCAGGGCGCGCGGATCGCCGAGGCCGGCCAGCGCCATGACCGCCTCCTGGTGCGCGCGGCGCGCCAGCCGCTTCGGCGTGGCCCAGGCCCGCGGCCCGTGGACGGCCCGGTGCGCGGCGACGTAACCGGCGAGCGCCTCGCGGGCGGGCTCACCGGCGGGCCCCAGCACCTGAAGGCTCTCGGCCGCCGCGGCGGCGGTGTACGGGTCCTCGGGCGTCAGCCGGTCCGCGAGGAGCAGGACCAGGCCGGTGTGGTCGCCCCGCCAGGCGGTGATCAGGTCCTGCGCCATGCGGATCGCGTCGTAGCGGGTGGCGCGGTCCGGGCTGCGGAGCTGTTCGGTGAGCAGCGCCGTGCGTTCGGGCACGCGGGTGTCCAGCACGGTGTGGAAGGTACGCAGCAGGGACGTGGTGGGCGCGTGGAGTCGGCCTTGCCGGTCGAGGTCCTCGAACGCGGCGGCGACCTGCGGTGGGACGCCGGCCTGGGCGGGTGCGGCCGGGGCGTCGTCTTCGGCCTCGTCGGCCTCGCACGCGCAGGCTGTGGAACCGGCTCGGTGCTCCGGTTCGGGCGCGAGGCGGCGCAGCAGGGCGATCGCGGTCGGCACGGTGTCGTCGCGGATGTCCTCCGGGGCGCAGCGGGCGCGGTGGACGAGGGCGGCGAGGCGGATGTCGGGCTCCGTCGCCGGGTCGTCGGCCAGGGCGTCGAGCCAGGCGGAGGCGGCGGGCCGGGCCGTCGGCAGCCTGAGCGCCAGGGTGGCCATCGTCCGGACGACGAGCAGCCGTTCCACGGTCCCGTCCTCGGCCGGCAGCCGGTCGCGCAGCGCGGCGAACGCCCGGTCGGCATCGTCGAGGAACAGGCCCAGGCCCTCGATCCCCGGTCGGCGCACCCCCGGATCCGGGTCCGTGGCGTAGGCGAGGAAGGCGTCGGAACGCTCGCGCATCACCGCCGCGCTGTCCGCGGGGGCCGTAGACTCCCCGCCGTCCGGTGCGACATAGATGCCCTCGCCGCGGTCGGTGGCCTCGCGCCCGATGTTGAGGAGCAGTTCGACGATCGCGGCCCGGTCGGGGGTCGCGGCGTCGTCGGCCAGGGCGAACAGGAAGGGCAGGCTCGCCGTGGTGCACGGGTACACGTCCCCCTGGTGGTGGGCCGCGCTGTAGAAGTCGTCGAGGCCCTTGCGCCGCACCCCGGGATCGGTCGAGGCCATCGCCCGCAGCCACACCGGGACCTCATGGGCCGGGCCGTAGGCGTGGCCCATCGACGCCCAGTCGATACTGTCAAGATCGTTGATCACGCGCATCACCGTGGCAGACGGCACTGACACCGGCGGGCCACCGAAGCAACGAGCCGTCGGCAAGCGGCCGGTGTCACCGGGTCGCGTCGGCGGCGATCCCGACGAGCTGGAGGATCGCGTGGCCCCAGGCCGTGGCCGCGATCAGCACGCCGAACACGACGGCGGTGAAGACGGTGAACGCCTCATCGACGCGACTGCGGGCCTCGGTTCGACGCCGGAGCCGGACGACGATGAAGATCGCGAGGAACGTGGTCGCGCTGATCGTGTACTCCACTACCCACCCCGGCATGTTGACTCCGTGTAGGGATCCGACTACCCGGAGCCTCGTTCATTCGGGTGAGCCTGCCAGAACCGCCGCCCACCCGGAGGCGGTTTCGCGAAACCAGCCGTGCGCGAACAACCGCTGCGCCCGCTCCCCACCGAGACCAGTCCTCCGCCAACCACCAACCACCTGCGCGAACTTGGGAGCACCCATCAGCCTCTCCACCGGCGCTCCGAGGCAGCGAGCCACGCGCTCCCCAGGGACCAGCCGGCCCGCCGACCATGCCCCGGTCGAACGGCCGGCCGACCTCCGGCGCCGTAGGCGACGAGCCGCGAGCGAGGGTGAACCACTCTCAACTCGCGATGACGCTCCTGTGGCGCGATGTCCATAGCCCCTTGACTCCACAACAGTCCTGCCGCGAGCGCTGGCATCAACCGGAATGGGCCTCGGCATGGTGGCCGCCACCGGCGGCGTGGTGCTGACCGTGGTCGCGGCCAACCCGAGCGGCGAGAACGGCGCCAACACCGTGTTCGGCGTGGTCATGTGCTTCCTGGTGGCCATCGCCCTGCTCGGCCCCTGGGCGGCCCGGATCGCGGCCGGGTACTCGGCCTGCCGCTGAGGGCTGGCGCGGGCGGTGCCTCCGGCTCACTGGCCGCCGACAACGCCGCCCGCGCCAGCGCCCGCCGAATGACGTCCGCGCTCACTCGTTCGCGACCCCCGCAGGACGACCGTCTACGGTCTGCCCGCCACCGTGAACGCCGTCACCGTCCTCTCCGACATCAAAGCCGCATTCGGCACCGAAGCCTGGGTGGGCCGACGTGATCCGGGCGGGTAGGCGTTCTGGCCCTGTCGCACATTCGGCACCGGTGTTCTCGTAGTTCGATTAGGCCCTGCTCGTCGCCGCCGGTGTTCTCGCGGCTGCGGCCCGGCATGCGTGCGGCGACGCCTCACGCATGCCGACCGCTCATCGGGGCTCGTGGGCCGCCTCGTTCACGGGCTGCTGGTCCCGGTAGTGGGAGCCCGGGTCACAGCCGCCGCACGGGAGCCCGGTCCGGTCACGCCGGCGGGATCGGGCCGAGGTAGGTGCCGCCGGAGGCGTCGATGGTCTGGCCAGTCACCCAGCGGCCCTGCGGGCCCGCGAGGAATCCCACGACGTCCGCGACGTCCTCCGGCCGGCCGATCCGGCCCAGGGCGGTGATCGACTCCAGCCCGGCCATCGCCTCCGGGGCGCTCGTCCACGCGGACGTCATGTCGGTGAGGATCACGCCGGGGTTGACGGTGTTCACCGTGATCCCACGCCGGCCGAGCTCGTTGGCGAGCGGTGCGGCGAGGGCCGCCAGCGCCGTCTTGCTGACGGTGTAGCCGATCTGGAGGGGCGAGGCGATCCGGGCCGCCGCCGAGGCCACGTTCACGATCCGCCCACCGTCCCGCAGCAGCGGCAGGGCCCGCTGGATCACGAAGACCGGCGTGCGCACGTTGACCGCCATCAGCCGCTCGAACTCCTCCTCGGTGATCTGCTCGATCGAACCGGCCAGGTGGATGCCCGCGTTGTTGACCAGGACGTCCAGGCCGTCCTCGCCGTGCTCCGTCAGCCCGGCCGTGAGACCCTCGAACAACTGGTCCAGCGCGCTGTTCTCGCCGAACCGGGCCCGCACCGCGAACGCCCGGCCGCCGGCCTTGGCGATCAGCTCCACGGTCTCCGCGGCGGCCTCCTCGTTGCCGCCGTAGTGCACCGCGACCAGCGCCCCGTCGGCGGCTAGCCGCAGCGCGACCGCCCGCCCGATTCCGCGCGACCCGCCCGTCACCAGTGCCGTCCTGCCGTCCAGCTCGCCCATGGTCGACGCTCCCCTCGTAATGCGCCGGCCGAATCCGGGGCCGGTTCCAGGTCGCCACGACCCGATGCCGGACAACCCCTCATGTATGCCCGGCGCCGGAGGACTGATGCCGCCCGGCGGCGCAGCGGCCGGGGGGGTCCGACGTCGAGGAGGCGAGGACCGTCGGCGCGACACCTCCGAATAACCGTCAACTCCCCATGCTTGTCGCCTGGATCGATTCATCGACTCGCCCCGGCACCCCGCCGGACGGCAGGGTTCCACCCGTCCAAGGAGGTACGGGCGGCCCACTCCTCAGGACGACGCGGGCCGCGTCGTGCGGATGCGAACGTGGCTCCGAGGGCCCGGGGGAGGGCCCCGGGAGGGATTTCCATGACCACCGTCCACCCGATCCGCCGCCGTACCGGTCTGCGGATCGCCGCCGCCGTCCTCGCCGGCGCCACCGTCGTCTCGCTCGCCCCGGCCGCCGCGGCCGCCCCGGCCGAGCCGGTGGTCACGGCCACGGATACAGCGGTGGCAACGGCAACGGCAACCGCAACGGCAACGGCAACGGCAACGGCAACGGCAACGGTCGAGCGACACCTGTCCGTCGAGCTGCGGCCCGAACTCAGGGCCTTCGTGGAGCAGGGCGGCGCGACGGCCGCGCTCGCCGAGGTCCGCGATCACGGCCGCCCGGTCTGGCGGGGCGCGGCCGGCACCGCCGACCTGGCCAGCGGCGAACCGGCCCGCATCGACGGCCGGTTCCGGATCGGCAGTGTCACCAAGACGTTCGTCGCCACCGTCGTACTCCAGCTGGTCGCCGACGGCCGGGTGAGCCTGGACGACCCGGTCGAACGCCACCTGCCCGGCGCGGTGCCGGGCGGCGCGGGCATCACGGTGCGTCAACTGCTCAACCACACCAGCGGTCTCTACGACTACCTCGAGGAGCCGCAGTTCCTGTACGAGGACGAGGCGAGCCTGCGGTCGTACCTCGCCCGCGGCCGCTGGGTCGACTACCGCCCGCAGGACCTCGTGGCGGCCGCCGTCCCGCACCCGCCGTACTTCCCGCCGGGCCAGGGCTGGCACTACTCCAACACCAACTACGTCCTGCTCGGGATGCTGATCGAGAAGACCACCGGCCGGACGTGGCAGCGGGAGGTCGAGCAGCGCGTCATCCGCCCGCTGGGACTGAACGACACCGTCATGCCCACCTCCGCCACGGGTATCCCGGGACCGTACGCACGCGCGTACGCCAAGCTGCCCGAGGGCCCGGCGGACCTCACCCGGATCAACCCGACCGTCGCCGGCGCGGCGGGCGCCGGGATCTCCACCGCGGCCGACCTCAACCGCTTCCACGCCGCCCTGTTCGGCGGCCGGCTGCTGCGCCCGGCGCAGTTGACCGAGATGACGACCACCGTCCCCGCACCGCTCATCGGCGCCCACTACGGCCTCGGCCTGATGCGCTACGACCTCCCGTGCGGCGAGGTTTGGGGCCATACCGGCGGCATCCCCGGCTACGACACGGTGGTGCTCGGCGCGCGGGACGGCAGCCGGCAGTTCTCCCTGGCGTACAACCTGTACGACGAGAGCGACCCGAAGCGGACCGGCCGCGTGTACGACGACTTCGTGGCCAGGGCCGCCTGCGGCACCGACGCCCGGGCGAGCGCCGAACTCCGGGCCATCGCCCCGGCACCCGGCCCGCTGGGCTGACGGCGGGGAGCGCCCTGGCCCCACCCGGGCCCGGGTTCAGGCCCTGGCCCGGCTGTCGGTGTCGGTGTTCGAGGGCCGCTCAGAAGCGGCGCAGTGCCCGCTTGGCGGCGCGCCGCAGCACGCGGTCCGGGGACTTCTCGGCGCTCGTCAGCGCGAGTGCGATCGCCACCTGCAGCGGCCGGCGGTCGCCGAGCGCCACGTCCACCAGCTTGTCCGCGGCGGTGGCCGGTTCGGCCCGCAGCGCGTGCGCCAGTTCCTGGGCCGCCACCAGCGGTCCCGGGCCGTCGTCCTCGACGCACGCCCGGGCGAACTGGATGCCGGCCCGGACGCTGGAGTCGGGCAGCTCCCGCCGCAGGCTGGCCAGCCACAGCTCCCGGGCCGGCTCGTGCTCGCGCCGCTCCCAGTGCGTCAGTCCCAGCAGCAGCTCCGCCTTGGCCAGCACGGTCGGGTAGCCCGAGGCGCGGGCCTGCTCCAGCAGCGACACCACCCGCGAGCGCTCGGGGGCCGGCAGCGGCACCGGAGCCGTCTCCATCGTCTGGTCGGCCAACTCCAAGGCGGCCCGCGCCTCGATGTAGCCGTAGCCGCTGGCGTGGGCCGCCTCCAGCAGCCGCAGGCCCTGCTCCCGCCTCGTACGGTCGCGCACCAGCAGGAAGCCGAGCTCCAGGCTCGCGTCGGCCGCGACCCGCGGGCGCGGCGAGTCCAGGCAGGCCCGCATCAGGGCCGAGGACTGCTCCCGGTCGCCCTTCAGGGACAGGAACATCGCCCGCGCGAACCGCGCCTCCTCCACCACCTCCCGGTCGCCGCAGGCCTCCGCCCTGCGCAGCGCGGCCCGGGCCCGCCGCGGCCCGCCCCGTATGAGCTCCCGCCACGCCACGCCGACCTGGCCCGCCGCCCGCACCGCAGGGTCCTCGTCGGACGCGGCCGCTGCGAGCACCTGGTCCGCCGCATCGAACTCCCGCAGCTGCAACAGGTGCTGCACCACCAGGACGGCCCCGTCCACATCCAGCCGCCGCTCACCACCGGCCACCGCGGCCACGAGCGCCTCGGGAGGGTTCCGCCGGGTCAGCTGCTCCCAGTACTCGTCCGCACGGTCCTCGACGGTCATGGCCGCCCCTTCCCCTCGCTCGGCTGTCGGGTGCCGGTCAACCTACCCGAACCCACCGACAGGGCGCGGCCGCCCAACCGGCCCCGAGCGGCGGGGTCGTCGCCGGGCGGTCGAAGCGCTTCGTGGCCCGTGCAGGCCGCCGACCCGGCCCGGCGTGGTACTGAGACGGTAGTGGGTGCGTGACGGAGGCCCAGGCGTACCCGCACCGGAAACCGGTCACCGGAGACCGCCCGCCGTCCTGACCTGCTGTCCTGACCCGCAGACGGCTCGCAAACGGCCCGCAAACGCGGGCGAGGTCCGGCACCCAGGTGGGTGCCGGACCTCGCCCGACAGTGGAGCGCCAGGCCCGGGTTGCACGGACTCTCCCTACTGAAAGTAGGACGTGCTCTGGTAGCACCGCTGACGCCTGACGAGGAATCAGCTCCCTCGCGACGAGATGAACATTAGCAGGTCAGCGGCCCACCGCCGAAATCGGACCACCCGGCGGGAACTGCGCCGGCACCCGGCGGCCGAGCGGCGCGAGCCCCCAGAGGTTCCCCCGAGGCGCGGCAGGTCGACAGGATCGGTGCGCCAGCGGTGCGGAGGGCGGAAGACTGGCTTTGCGCCCAGTACCTCCACGACAATGACGCGCGGCGGCAGAGAGAGCGGGGGAGCCATGAGCGATCGGCGTGACGGGCGGCACTACTTCAAGGCGCCGATCCGGTATCGGCGGACGGGTCGGCGGACCTTGATCCTCTTCCCCACCGCTGTGGCCTGCGCCCTTGCCTTCGTCCTCGCCGCAGCGGCCAAGGGCCGGGATCCCGTGATGATCGCACTCTTCACGGCCGGCCTGATCGTCGCCTACGTCATCGCCGCCTCCTTCGTGGGCCCCTTCTGCGGCAGTACCACGGTGAACACCGCGGGCCTCACCACACGGACCCTGCTGAGGACACGCGTGCTCACCTGGCCGCAGGTGCGCTCGTTCGGGTTCTCACCGGAGGTCAACCGCGGCATCGACCACTGCCTCATCGAGGCACGCCTGCACAGGGGGCGGGCAGTCGTCCTGCCGGGCCTGGTCGCTTCGAGCGCCGACGACCCGGAGATCCGGTCGCACCTCTCGGAGCTGCGGGCCGCGTGGGCCGCGGCCCAACCCGGTGCCACGACCGGGTAATTCGACTCAACGATCGAACGTGATCAAGGCAGACTGCACGTTGTCGGTCGCGCCGGGCAGAACGCGGCCCCGTGAGCTCCCACCACGAGGTCGTCTTCACCTGCTGGTCAGCGAGCGCCTTCCAGGGCGGCATGGGCCTCGGTGAGTCTGTCGACCGCGGCGTCGAGTGTCTCGGGCGGGAGGGTGAAGGGAAGGCGCAGGTAGCGGTCCAGGGCGCCGTCGGGGGAGAAGTGGAAGCCCGGGGTGAGGGAGAGGTTGCGTCTGGCCGCGAGGGCGGCCAGCCGGCTGGAGTCGGTGTCGAGGAGTTCGAGCCACAGGGACAAGCCGCCCTGCGGGGTCTGGAAGCGGCACCACGGCAGCGCGGACAGGCGAGAGGCCAGGTGGTCGCGCTGTGCGCGCAGTTGAGCGCGCCGGCGGTCGAGGATCGCCTCCAGGTGGCCCACGAGCCGGGTCGCGACCAGCCGGTCGAACGGCGAGGGTGCGAGAGCGGCCGCGAGCGGGAGCGCCGCCAGACGGTGGATGACGTCGGGGTGAGCACGGATCCATCCCACGCGCAGGCCCGGCCACAGGGACTTGCTCAGGGAGCCCACGTACACGACGTTGCGGTCGCCGACGCGCGTGACGGCACGGGGCGGCGGCGAGGCGTGCTCGCGCAGGTCGAGGTCCCGCATGGTCTCGTCGAAGACGACCACGGTGTCGTGAGTGCGCAGGCGGTGCCGGAGCTCATCGCGCTCGTCCTCGCTCATCAGCAGGCCGGTCGGGTTGTGGAAGTCAGGGATCAGGTAGGTCAGGGACGGCCGGGCCGCCTGGAGGGTGCGGTCGAGCGCGGGAACGTCCCAGCCGGTGGAGCTGAGGGGCTGAGCGACGAGCCTGGCACCGGCGGCGCGGAACGTGGCGAGCGCGCCGGGATAGGTGGGGGAGTCCACGACGACCCTGCTGCTCTGCCGCAGGTACGCCGCACTGAGCAGGCTCAGCGCGGCGTCGGCGCCGCTGGTCAGCAGGAGGTGCTCACCGCGGGTCGCGAGCCCCCGGGCGCGGTAGGCGCCGGCGATGACGGCCCGCAGCGATGACGGCCCGTCGCCGTCGGCGGTGTCGTGCAGCAGAGCGGCGGGCAGAGTGTCGGCTGCGGCGTGTACTGCCTGCAGGAGCTCGTCGAACGGCGCTGCGGGCTCCGCTACGGTCAGGTCGAGCGCCGCGCCGCTCCTGCCCGCCTGGCCTCGGTCACTGGCCCACGGCGAAAGGCGATCGTGCAGCCGGGGCGGCAGCGAGGTGGTGCTGCCGGAGCCGGTCCGGGTGATGATCAGCTGTTCGGCTCGCAGGAGGTGGTAACACGCTGCGACGGTGCCCCGCGCAAGTCCGAGTTCGCCGGCGAGGAGGCGTTCGGCAGGAAGCCGCACCCCCAGCGGCAGCCGGCCGTCGTGGACGGCCTTCTCCACGGCAACGGCCAGTCGCTTGGCGAGCGGGCCTTCGCCGACGCGCCAGTCGCCGAGCAGACGGGGGAACTGCGACGCCGGCACGCTCCGCACAGCGCGATTCATGTAGGCCACTTTACCGGGATTGGACCATGACTGGACGGTCGCTCCCGCCTAGCGTCGAGCCGTGACCAGCCACCAGCGCATCAACTCCGGAACCCACATGCCCTTGAACTATCGACATGTCGATGTATTTGCCGGCAAGGCGTTCACCGGCAACAGCCTTGCCGTCTTCCCCGAGGACCCGGGCCTGTCCACCGCGCAGATGCTCGCGATCACCCAGGAGCTCCGGCACTTCGAGACGATCTTCCTGAGCGGCGCGGACGGGACGCGTCGGCATCGGCCCCCCAGGACCTCGCCGCCGCCGAAACCGCCCTCGCCCTTCTGGAACGGACCAACGGATGACCACCGAGCAGCGCCCCACTCCACCGCGCGTCGCCACGGACGCGGACATCGACGCGATCGTCCGCACGCTGACCACCGCCTTCTTCCACGACCCGCTGTGGGGCCCGGCCTTTCCCGACACCCAACGGCGCGCCGCCCAGGCCGCGGCCATGTGGCGGCTGTACGCGACGTCGGCGCTGCGCCACCAGTGGCTGCTCGTCAGCGAGAACGCGGAGGCCGCGGCCGTATGGATCCCGCCGGGCGAAGAGGAGCTGACCCCCGAAGAGACAGGCGACCTCGCAGACCTTCTGCGTCAGGCCGCCGGCCCGGAAGTGGCCGAGGCCGTTCTGGTGATGGGCGACCAGTTCGCGGCCGCGCGACCGAGGCGGCCGCACTTCTACCTCACGCTCCTCGGCGTTCACGACCACCACCGGGGCAAGGGACTCGGCATGGCCTTGCTGGCCCAGAGCCTCGCCCGCATCGACGCCCTCGGCGCCCCCGCCTACCTGGAGTCGTCCAACCCGGCGAACCTCCGGCGGTACGAGAGCGTCGGCTTCACCGCCCTGGACCGGATCGTCGTCGCCACCGGCCACGTCGTCACCACCATGTGGCGCCCAGCCGCCTAGCCCGGCCCGGGAACTGGTGAGCCCGCATGTTCAGGTGTCGCGCATCACTTGACGAACAGGGCCCGCCGGTCGACGGCCCTGCGGCGCCCGCCCGGTGAACCTATGCGGTCACAGCACTAACGTGACGGGTATGCCGCTTGTCGAGGTGACCTATGCGCCCACCGTGCCCGAGCCCTGTCTGCGCGACCTGGGCTCAGTGCTGCCACATCTGGTGTCCCTGGCTGTCGAGTGCCCCGAGGAGCCGTACGACGGCGATCTGCGGCCCGGGGACGTCGAGATCCGCTTCCGGCCGCTGAGCCCACTGGACCGTAGCGGCTTGGCGGTGGTGATCGAGATCAGGTCGAAGTGGTTCGCCAGCAGGGAGGCCAACCGGCAGGAGCGCGTGGACGCGCTCCACGCGAACGTCCGCGCCGCGACCGGGCTCGACGACTTCGGCATCTACCTGTCACTGCCGCGCGCCGCTTGGTCCCAGGGAGACTGAGCACTCACACCCCCGGCATGCCGGGCCGTCCGGGAGCTTCGGCCGTCACTGCGCTGATGGTCGGCCCGCGCCTGTGGAGGTGGAAGCTCGGCGCGAAAGCGGGGGATGGGTTCGGACCGCGGACCAGGGTGTCGACCGGACCGACGAGGGGCAGGTGCGGCGGGCCCGTGCCCATGCCCGCGGCCGAGGCGGTGGCGTCGACGCCCGTCGGCGAGCCGGGCAGGCCGCCGGAAGGGCCCCGTGTGTAACGCGTTGGAACGCCCGAGCCAAGTAGAGGTGTAAGGCAGTGCTCGTCGTTCCAAGGATCCAAGGAGCCACCCGTGTCAGCGGAGCATCCGATAGCACCACCCTCGCGTGACCCGGCGGCGTTCGCCGTGTTCTACCAGCAGCAGTTCGGCACAGTGCTCGGCTTCGTCACCCGGCGCACCGACAGCGTGCACCTGGCAGCTGATCTGACAGCCGACATCTTCCTGACGGCACTGGAGCAGGCCGACAGCTACGATGCCCGCCGCGGCACGCCTGTCGCCTGGCTGTACGGCATCTCCCGCAACGTCGTGGCCGCGCACTTCCGCGGCAGTGTCCGCGAACTCAACGCGGTGGCCAGGATCGCCGGCCAGCGGATGCTGGACGACCAGGACGTGTCCGCGATCGAGGAACGCATCGACGCGGCCCACGACGCCCGCGCGCTGGCCGTGCGGCACGCCGCCCTGTCCGAGCCGCTGCGCGCGGTGCTGGACCTGGTGGCCGTCGACGGGCTGGCCGTCCGCGAGGCCGCCAAGGCGCTGGGCATCAGCGCGGCCACCGCCCGGGTGCGACTGCATCGGGCCCGCAAGGCGCTGCAGAAGGCCGTCCCGCAGACCGACACCACCAGCGCGTCCGTGAACACCCTTCTGGAGGCCGCCTCGTGACCACGCCCCAGCACTTCCAGCAGCAGCTCGGCGCCGAACTCACCGCCCGCGCCGCGAACCTGCCCGCCGCGGACACCACGGTCCGGGTCCGGCCGCGTCACACCCGCAGGCTGGTGGCAACCGGCTTCGGGCTGGCCGCCGCGGTCACCGCGGTCGTCCTGGTACCGCACACCGAGACCACCCCCGCGGCCCCCGTACCGCAGGCCGGACCCGCCGCCTCCCCGGGCGCCGGAAACAGCCCGACCGCGGTGCAGCTCAGCACCGCCTCCTACACGGTGACCCCCAACAAGGACGGCACCGTCTCCTTCCAGCTGACGGGCGCCGAATGGTCCGGGCTCCAGAACGCCCTGCGCTCGGTGGGAGTGCCCGCCCTGGTCATGACGCCCTCGGCCTCCTGCCGCACATCGGTGGCCACCGACAGCAGCCGGCTGGACGCGGTGATGTCGCTGGACCCCCACAACGGCCGCATCGCGATCCTCCACCCCGCCGCCATCCCGCCCGGTGAAAGCCTGTTGCTGCTCAACACCGCCCCCAAGGGCGGGCTCCACCCGAGCACCGTCGGGAGCCTGGAGATCTCGCTGACCAAGGAGACGCCCAGCTGCTTCCCCCTCTCCCAGACCAACGTGATCGGCGAGGGCTGAACAGCCCCATCAGTCGGGGCAGGTCGGCCTCGCCCCCGTGCGGGGACTCCCTCTCGTAGGGCGTCGTCGCGGTGAAGTACGAAGTCTGGCCGCGGTCGGCACCGCATGCGCCTGTCGGTGCCGACTCGGCTTCGTCACACAGTCCGGTACATGCCGACCGACGCCAGAGCCGTAGGCCGGAAACCGAACTTCTCGTACAGGAACTGAGCGTCGCCGTCGGCGATCAGCGAGACATGGGCACGGTCCGGTGCCCGTCGCTCCAGCTCACCCACCAGCTCAGCCGTGATCCGCTCCCGCTCGGCCTGTTCCCGTACAAGCGGTTGCCCCGGTGTGAGGAGTCCGTCGTCGACCTCGCCGGTCTCGCAGTACCGCCGCACCGCGACCCCGTGCTGGAGTAATTGTCAATACCTGTGGATCGGATGAACTGACGTCAGGGGCTTGACGGTTCGTCGGTGGCGACGAGCTCGACCTCGAAGCCGTCGTCGTTCTCCAGATAGGCGGCGTAGTGCTGCTCGCCGCCGGCGTGCGGGTGCCGGTCGGCGAACATCAGGTGCCAGCCATGGCGGACCGCTTCGGTGGTGAGCGCGTCGACCATGTCCTTGCCCTCGATGTGGAACGCGAGATGGTTCAGTCCTGGGCGGCGGCGGTCGTGCTGGTCCGAGGTGAGGGCCGGGGACTGCTCGATGACCAGGTAGGTTGCCCCGAGCCGCCAGCTGCGGCCTTTGTCCCATTCCTGGTAGAGGGTGTAGCCCATGGCGTCCAGCAGCCAGCCGAAGCCCGCCATGGCGCGGTCGAGGTCGGGAACCCACAGCTCGACGTGATGCAGCATCCCCGTTCGCGGACGGTTCACGCGGCCACCGCCTCGGGGTGCTCGACGAGCCGGCCGCGTTCGAAGCGGGCTCCGGCGCGCACGAGCGGGACGAGGTGGGCGCCGTTGACGGCCCGCCAGCGTGCCTGGGCTGCCTCGACCAGCTTGAACACCATCGCGAGGCCGGCAGCGCGTTCGGGAAGGTACGCCCTCCACGTCCCTCCCGGAGCCGATCCACAGGTCCTGAGCATTGCTCCCCCGTGCTCTGCGATCAGCCAGGCTGAACCGTCGTTCTGTGTACCGAAGTAGTACACCTGCGCCACTCCGTAGCGGGAGCTCACGCCGATACACAGACGCAGGACCTCGTCGCTTCTGTCGCTGCTGCACGGATCGCACCACGGGCCGATCACCAGAGTCCATCCTTCGATCTCAGGACTCACATAGACCTGGGCCAGCCCATCCGGGTCGTCCTCCGCCTCTCCGTGGCCGTCCTCGTCGATGACAGCCTCGGCCTCGGCGAACGTCACGGGGATGGGTCGCGTGAGGCCCAGGTCCGCAATGACTCCTGCCTGCTCCCCGGTCGGTACGGCGATCCGGTAGAGCCAGCACGTCGACAGTGGCCTCGGCCGGCCGTTCCTCGCGATTCTCACGACCACAGCCTGCCACTCCAAGATCGGGGACTCGGCTCAGGGGGCGGCCATGTGGCGGCTGTACGCGACGTCGGCGCTGCGCCGCGAGTGGCTGCTCGGCGCCCCCGCCTACCTGGAGTCGTCCAGCCCGGCGATCGACACGACGGGCCGGCCGGGTGCCCGTGTCGGGTGTTCCGGTGCCGGCGCGGGAGGTGGTGGAGGTCCGTTGCGGAGCCGGGGGACCTCCACCACCTCCCGCTACGTCCACGCGGGCCGGGTGGTGTCAGTGGTCGTGGCGATCGCAGTGGTCGTGATGCCCGTCGCCGTGATGCCCGTCGTGGCCGTCGTGCCAGTCGCCGTCGTGCCCGTGGCGGCTGATCGTGGTGTTGTCGGTGGCGGTGTGGGTGGTGGTGTCGCCGCCTCCGGTGACGGTGGCGGTGTTGGTGACCTGTGCAGGGGCGTCGCAGGAGACCTCGACCCTCAGGGTGACGGGTGGGTAGCTCTGCCCGGCAGGCAGGATGTCGCTGCGCGTACAGGTGAGGGTGGCCAGAACGCAGGTCCATCCCGTGCCCGTGATCCTGTCGGCCCGAAGACCCGCGGGCAGGATGTCGTGGACGGTGACCGTGGTGCCATTGGTCGGGCTGGCCGTAGTGAGGTTACCCACAGTGATGGTGTAGACGCCGTCCTCGCCGCGGGCGAAGGTGCCCGTGTGACTCTTGGCGATGGTCAGGCTGACGGGGATGACCGTAAAGGTGAGGCCGGTGCTGCCGGTACTGCTGGTGCTGGTAGTGCGGCTGGGCTTGGTGAGGCCGGTGGTGAAGGTGTCGATCACCGGCACCGGCCCGTCATTGATCTGGGCGACGTAGGTGGGCTGGACCGTGGCGGTCCAGGCCGTGGCCAGGACGATCGTCAGGACGGACAGCCTGACTAGGGTGACCGCCCCCGTCCTGAGGGCCCGCACCCTCGGCCACGATCGACACACGCCGCCCTCGCCTCCCGTGCCGCGCCTTGCTCCGGCCCGCCCTCTCCCGTGTCCGAACACTGACATCTCCGCTTCCAGCCGTCGACAACAAGCCGTAGGTAGTCACCATGACATGGACATGACTTCACACTTCCGTGGGTGGGCTCGCGAATCCTGGTCGGAGTGGTCATCGGCGGCGCCGGAGGAACCTGGAGAGCGGAAGGCACAGAGCGGTGAGGGCGAGGACTGAAAGCCCGGCGACCGCGGGGGTGGGGAAGCGCCATCGCCGGGCGGCCGACGCGGTGACCGCTCCGGCGTCACCGGGAGTCGTCGGGAAGGTGACGGTGGCGCGGGTGGTGTGCTCGACCAGGCCGCTTCTGAGCGTCAGCTCCACGGCCCACGGGCCGTTCGGCAGCGGCGCGTCCAGAGGGACGACCGCGTCCGCGCGGTCGCCCGGAGCCAGTGTGGCGCCCGTCCTGGCAGTCGGGAACGGTCCGGCATGCCGTCCGCCCGGCCCGTCGAGGAGGGAGAGCGCCCCGCTGATGTCCAGGGCGCGGCCCCCCGTGTTGTGGATCCGGGCGCGCACCACGCCCCGCCCGTCGCGGGCTCGGGTCGGATAGAGCCGCTCGATCTTAAAGTCCGAGGGTGGCTCACCACCGGCACCGACGTCGACGTACATGCGGACGCCCACCCGGCCCAGCATCGTCAGATTGTGCGAGTGGTCCGAGGGGGCGCTCGTCTGGGCCCAGATGACGCCGTACCGCTCCCCGGCGGCGGCGTCCCCGGGCACCCGGATGGTGGCGCGAACCCGCGCCGTTTCGGAGGCCGCCAGCTCAAGGTCCGCCGTATCGAATGATGTCCAGCCGGTCAGCTCGTTGGGGGTGCGCTCCGGCGCGAAGGTGAACTCGCCCTTCGCGATGGTGGCTGCCGCGGCGTAGACGTTGACGTGCATCGGTGTGGACGACTCGTTGGTGATTTCCACCCGCCGCTCGATGGTCGAGCCGGGTGCGACGTGGTCGACGATGTAGGCATGTGCTCTGGGATCGGCACGGCGGTTCTCCGGAGCATCGAGCAGCTTGATGCCGATGCTCCTGCCCGCAGCCGGGTCCCGAGGGGAGGGCGCCCCGTGCCCCGCCGCCGGCACCACCCCGGCGGCCTGCGCGAAGGCCAGCATCAACAGGAGAACCCAGTACCGGCGCGCACCCTTCATTCCGTCAGGCAACGGATTGGGTCAGCGTTCCGGTGTAGGTTCCGGCCACGGCGCCGGCGGGAACGCCGACGGAGACCGTCGGGTCCCAGGACGCGGTGTTGTCTCCGACACCGGCGGACCCGGTGACCACCGTCTGCGCGGTGTTGCTCAGCGTCACGTCCGTTGTGGTGACGGTAATGGTGCCGGTCGTCGTCACCACCCCGGCAGAGTAGGTGGCGTCGGTGGCGGGGATCGTCGACGCACCGTTCAGGAAGTCCGTCTCCGCCGCGGTCACCGTCCAGGAGGCCGAGGCGAGCGCACGGTTGTCGGTGACGGTCACGGGACCGATCGGCGCGCTGATCTGGGTGCCGGGTGCTCCGGAGCCGAGGTTGGCGCTGGCCGGTACCGACAGCGTCAATGCGCCGGACGTGACGGTGAACGTGACTGTGGTGCTGGGGTCGTCCGCCGCGATGACGAGGCTCGGCTGGACGAGGACGAGAGCGGCGGCCGCGGCCGCGACAGATAGGCTTCGTGTGCGCACGATGACTCCCGAAGTAGCCACCCGTCAGCGGACATCCCGGCTGACGGTGGACGGGCTGGTTGACGTGACTCAAGCAATCGGGCGCGGTCAGTTCACACAAGCCGACGCGCGCCGCGTTCCGCCACACGACTGGCCACATTTCAGGCGGAGCGACGCCGGGCCCGTCCTGCCGGCACCCTCAGACCGCGAAGCCGAGCAGTGTGGTGACGGCAGGGACGACAGCGGCGGGCTCGAACACACGGGTGCCCTCCCGGACGACGGCCGACCCTGACCGGTTCGCTCGCGGCTGCACCGTCACGGAGCTCTCGCGGCTCATCGCCGGAGCATGAGCCGGAGGCGGGCGGGCCGGTCCAGGCTCCCTTGACGAATTCGGCCATCTCAGCCTGGACCGGTAAGGAGTGAACCTGCCGGCCTTTACCCTGCCTTTATTCACTCGGCGATCCGTCGTGTGGATGAGATCGTGTCGGACGTGAGTGAGACGAAACAATCCGTGCACGACGGTCCCGACCCGCTGGGCAGGATGGAGCAGAACCTGGCCGAACGCGCCTGCCACCTGCACCGCCACATGAAGCACGCGAGCGTCACCGAGACGGCCGATCTCGTGATCGCCGACAGCGGGCTCGACGACGACACCTTCAACATCGTGGCGGCGGCGCGTTTCACCGACGACACCGCTCCCGGCCGGGTGGCGGAGACGGTTCGGACGCTGACCGCGGCAGGGCGGCCCTTCTCCTGGTGGGTCGGCCCCGCCAGCACACCCCCGGACCTCGCCGCGGTCCTGACCGGCGCCGGCCTCGAGGCGTCCGAGACCGAGACCGGCATGTGGATGGACCTGCGCACCGCCCCACCGGAGCCGTACGCCGACGGGTTGGACATCCGTCCCGTGACGACTGCCGAACAACTCGCCGACTACGCGATGATCCTGGCCGCGAACTGGGACCCGCCGGCCGCCACGGTCCGTCGCTTCTTCGCCGATGCGGCCGAGTGGGCTCTGGCACCCGACTGCCCCGCGCGCTACCTCATCGGCTACGTGGACGGGCGACCGGTCTGCTCGGCCGAGGTCTTCCTCTTCGCGGGCGTCGCCGGGATCTACAACATCGCGACCCTCGCTTCCGAGCGCCGCCGCGGATACGGCGGAGCCATGACCCTGGCCACCCTGCGCACGGCCTACGACGCGGGCTACCGCACCGCGGTCCTGCAGGCGTCCTCGGACGGGGAGCCCGTTTACCGCCGTCTCGGATTCCAGGCCTGCGGCCAGTTCACCGAGTACGCGGTCACCCCCTGAAACCCTCCTGCCGGGCCGGGTCAGTCGTGGGGGATGACGGCGACGGGGCAGGCGGCGTGGTGGATGGCGGCGTGGGCGACGGGGCCGATGCGGGGCGCCGGGCCGGTGCGGTACCCGCCGCGTCCGACCACGAGGAGACCGGCCCCGATCGCGATGTCCACGACGGCGCGGGCGGGACCGTCGGGGCTGACGTGCTCCACGACATGGACGTCGGGGTAGCTCTCGCGCCACGGTAGTAGCGCCTCGGCCAGTGCCTGCCGGTCCGCTTCCTGCGCGGTCGTCCCCGGCGGGTGTTCGCGGGTGATCACGGACGGGCGGTGGCCGGCGGCGTGGACGGCGAGCAGGGGGACGGCCCGCCGGTTGGCGGCGTCGAAGGCGAACTCCAGGGCGCCGTCGTAGCCCTGTCGGAGGCTGACGCCGACGGCGACGGCGCCGGACCGCGCGGCCGGGCTCTTCGTCCCGATCGGCTGCTCGTAGGCCCGGACCAGCACCACGGGCCGGTCCGACTGGGCGACGGTGTGCAGGCCGAGCGATCCGAGGAGGTAGCCGCGCACCGTACCGAGCCCCTGGGAGCCGAGGACCAGCAGTTCGGCGTCGGGAGCGGCCGGAAGGAGGGCGGCGGGGGTGTCGGCGGGCAGGAGCTGGGTGGTGATGAGCACGTCGGGGTACTGCGCTCGTAGGCCGGCCTCCGCGTCCTGGAGGAGGCGCTCGGCGGCAACGGCCTGCTCGTCCTCGCGGCGGATCCTCTGTGCCGTCATGGGCGGCAGGATCCACAGGTGGAGCAGGCGCAGTGGCAGGCCCCGCAGCTGCGCCTCGCGGGCGGCCCAGCGGGCGGCGGACAGGCTCTCGGGGGAACCGTCGAGGCCGACGGTTATCTCCTTGGGCATGGTGATGGCCTTCCGTGTGTCGTCGGTTGCACGGGCCGGGTCGGTTCCCGCACGGTGCGGTGCTGCGTGTCCTGCTCTCCTCAGGCGGTCCGTGGGGCGCCGATTCACCCGGGCGCGGCCTTGGGCCCGGGGCACCTCGACGACGGGAACGTGGGAGTGGTGAACGACCTCGGTACTGGTCGAGCCCCGTGTGAGCCGACCTCAGGTGCCGCCGGAGGTACTCGCAACGAGCAGGCCCGCGTCCCGCTCGTGTCCGGTGGATCCCTGTGGTCGTCGTCGGCCCGCTTCCTTCATCGTCCTCCGGCGGAGTTGTGGTGGCACGTTCTCCTGAGCTGTCACCGGGGAGCGGACGGAATGGCGGACGGCCGGTCCGGGAGCCTCCGCGAGTGGGCAGTCGGGGACGTGGCGGATTCGCCGAGTTGCTGCTCGGCCCGGCCGGTCAGCCTGGTCATCCGGGCGGCGGCGATGGGGCCGTTCGGCCCTGGTGCCGGGCGGGGCCGAGAGTATGGTGGGAATTGGCCTGCAGGGCGAGCGAGGGAGTTCGACCGGATGGCCCCGGGCGATGGGCGGAGGCTCCGCACGGGGCGTTTGTCGGCGGTCGGGCTGAGAGGCTGGAAGGTCTGTGAGACCGGAAGGCGACCTCCACCACCTGATCCGGACAATGCCGGCGAAGGGAGCCCACCTTGCAGGTTTCCGTCTGCCCGCACGACTCTGCTGCGAGACGCGATCAGTGACGGGACCGCCACCTCGAACGTCTGCGAGAACCACCGTCGACGGTCAGCGCGGAAAGGCGCGCGCATCAGCGCGTCGACCTTGACGACGGCATCGGCTCGACCGCTGAGCTCCGCTTTCACCGGGCCGGCACCGGTATCGGCGAGGGTAACCGGCCGTGCGATCACCTCCGGGCCCGCATCAGTGGGACCCGATCAGTTCCCGGGAAGGAGAAGCGCATGGCTACCGGCACCGTGAAATGGTTCAACGCCGAAAAGGGCTTCGGTTTCATCGCGCAGGACGGCGGCGGCCCCGACGTGTTCGCCCACTACTCGAACATCGATGCCCAGGGCTTCCGCGAACTCCTGGAAGGCCAGAAGGTGACCTTCGACATCGTGCAGGGCCAGAAGGGCCCGCAGGCGGAGCACATCCGCCCCGCCTGACAGCAGCGCATGAGCGGGCGCCCCGCACGTACCCGCGTGCGGGGCGCTTCCGCGTCGCCGGCGCCGAGCGTCGATGGCCGGCTGAGGTGCGCGTCCGGCCGGGGGAGTGTGGCGATGACGACGACCACGGAGACGGGACGCGGAGATCAGCGGTGGGTGTCAGCCATAGGGGACCACCGCGAGCGGGCTGTGGACGTGGTGGACCGCCGCCTGGGCGACCGGCCCCAGATGCGTGCCGAGAAACGCGCTGCGGTTGTGACGGCCGACGACCAGGAGATCCGGACGGCCCGTGCCCTCGACGAGCACCGCGGCGGCGCTGCCGCGCGGCAGGGAGGCCACCACCTCGACGTCGGGGTACTTCTCCCGCCAGGGATCGAGCGTGTCGGTGAAGCGCCGCATCGCCTCGGTCGCCACCACCCTGCCGAGGCTCGCGGTCACCGTCGGGACCAGGTCGCTGCCCATCGGCGGCTGCCAGACGTGGACCACCCGCAGTGGCACCGCGCGGAGGGCGGCGGACTCGAACGCGAAGTGGAGCACCGCGTCGCAGCGGTGGTCGAGGTCCAGCCCGAGGACGACCTCGCCGGCGGAGCGCGGCGTGTCCTTCGCGGCGCGGACGAGGACGACCGGGCAGCGGGCCCGGACGAGGACGTGCCGGCCGACCGATCCGACGAGGAAGCCGTGGAGCGTGCCCAGGCCCCGGGAGCCCAGCGCCAGCATCGAGGAGCGCTCAGCTGCCGAGACGAGCTCGTCCCGGGCGGAGCCCGACCGGTGGACGGCGGTCACGTCGACGGCCGACAGCCGGGCGCGCAGTTCGGCTTCCTGCCGGGCGAGCCGCCTTCGGCCCTCGGCCACGACGTCCGGGGTACCGAGGAGGTGATCGGCGGTCCACGGCCAGGCCAGGAGCAGCTCCAGACGCATGCCCCGGAGTTCGGCCTCGCGCGCGGCCCACTGCGCGGCCGCGACGCTTTCGGGCGATCCGTCGTATCCGACGGTGATCAGGCCGTTCACGATGTCCTCCGGGAGGCTTCGGACAGCGGGGCCGCTCTCGGTCCCGCTCGATCCCGGCCGTCGCCCCGGCGGTCAGGTGGTCGGTGTATGCCGCGGGCGCGGGCGTACGACGGCGACCGGGCAGATGCCGTAGTGGAGCAGGCCGTGGCTGACCGAGCCGAGGGCCAGACCGTGGAAGCCGCCCTTGCCGCGCGAGCCGACCACGGCGAGGTCCGCTCGGTCGGAGGCTCGGACGAGTTCGTCCACCGCTCTCCCGCGAACCAGGGTCGTCTCGGTCTCGACGCCGGGATATCGCTGCCGGAGGGGTGCGAGCTGGGCGTCGAGCTGGCGGCGGTGGTCGGCTTCCGCCTCTTCCACAGAGGGCCCGGCCTCAGATGATTCCGGGGTGGCAGGCATGCTCCAGGCGTGGAGGGCATGGACGCGGTCGTTGCGCAGGGAGGCCTCCTCGAAGGCGAACTCCATGGCGGCGGCCGAGTGTTCGGAGCCGTCCGTGCCGACGAGGATCCGCCTGTGACCGGTGGTGATCGCGCCGACCACGACCACCGGGCAGGAGGCGTGGCCGGCGACCTGGAGGCTGACGGAGCCCATCAGCAGATTGCCGAGCCCACCTTCGCCGCGGGCGCCGAGCACTACGCAGCGCGCCCGTTCGGATGCGCCGCGGAGCACCTCGGCCGGGGAACCCGAGACCTGGTCGGACTCCACTTCGAGGTCCGGATGGTTCTCCTTGGCGATTGCGACCGCCTCGGCCAGGATCTCCGCGCCCCGGCGGCTGAGGCCCTGGGCGCGCCCCGGGGGGAAGAAGGGGAAGTCGGCCTCCCAGCCCGGCAGCACGTGGGCGACCAGCAGGGGGCACCCGTGCAGTGCCGCGTCGTTGGCGGCCCATATCAGTGCACGCAGGCTCCGTTCGGAGCCGTCCACTCCCACGACCACGGGATCGGTCATCGTTTCCTCCCGCCCCCGGACATCGGCTCCCGGCGGGACGGCTTCCGGGCCCGGCACCGGCGTGTCGAGCCGCCCGGCTGCCTCGACCACGCGCCCGAAGCGATGCCGAGGTCACCCCGCGAGGAAGACCGCTTCCTTCGCCCCTCCTCCAGACTCCGCCTCGCGGGTGCGGCCCGCCACAGGAGGGTGCTGCACCTCGAGCGGCCCTACGCCACCAGCCTCCTCCCGCGTCGCGCCGCCACCCCGCCCACCGCAACCTCCGAACCGGACGCCTGCGCCCCCTCCTGACCGCAAACCGACGAGGACCTGGGGCCCGGGAGCCCCCTGCCGCGGTCACGCGGGCGAAACCGGTCGAGGCCGCCCCGCCCGGCTCGCGATGACGAGGGCGAAGGCCACGACGACCGCGACGGGGCGGCGAGGGCTGCGGTCATGGTGGCGGCATCGGCGCGGGAACCCCGATGGCAAGCGGCGCGACCACTGTGTGGTTCCAGCCAAGTTGGGGTGCGGACGGCGGTCGGTGTGCGGCTCCGTTTCCGGGCGCCGGAGTGTGCGATCATGAACATGTCCCTGACAGGGGTGCTGCGGTGATGGTGGCCGGTCCGCTGGGGGAGTGTTCCGCGGCGGGCCCGACGGCGCGGGGATTCCGGCCAAGCTCTACGGAATCCGTTCCCCCGGGCACTCAGGTCGCGGAGGATCTCAGTCGTTCGTTGCCTGGGCGGACCAACGACCGACCGGGTGCGGGCATGGGAGGACGCGCGGCCCGTCGGGCCGCGGGTTCCGGTGGACGCCGACGGTGTTGGAGGGGTCTTGCCCGGGGGTAACGGCAGGGCGCGGACATCCGCGCGATCGTGGTTACGGATGATCGTGTTCGCGCTGGCGATGGCGCTGGTGGTCTCGCTGGCACAGGCGGAGGCGGTACCGACGGCGTCCGCGTCGGCGGCGTCGGCGGCGTCGAAGGAGGTGCCGAGGGATCTGCCGATCCTGTCGGTGCCGTCAACGGGCAATCAGGAACCGCAGGCCGAACCCGAGCAGCCGAAGGCCGACTTCAAGCCCTTGGCGACCGGCGACCACCCCCGGGTCGACGCACGAAGGTCGGTGTCCGGCGCTGACCCCGCACCGCAGACCAGTCTGGTCGCCCCGGTCGACGGTGCGGTGGTGGGCACGGAGACGCCGGTGTTGCAGGTGGCCGCGGTCGGCGACGGCGTGCTGTACTGCTTCAAGGTCTCCACCGGGTTCGACGGCCGCTCGGGCAGTGTGGTGGACTCCGGGTGCCTCGACCAGCCGCAGTGGACGGTCCCCAAACACGTGCTGCACGACGGCGGCCGCTACACCTGGACGGCGGCCACCTCGGCGCCCGGTGCGACGACGGCGACGGCGCCGCTGTGGGTCGGGCACTTCACGGTCAACCAGCGGGTGGGCGATCCGGGACCGGCACCGACCGACCACCTGGGGCCGGTGACGGTGAACCTGTTCAACGGCAACGCACACGTGGAGGCCGCCGGTCCCGCGTTCCAGGCCGTCGGCGGATCGGCCGGGGTGAACCTCGCCTACAACTCCCGGCAGGGCGCACCGCACGGTGTGCGCGCCTCGTACTTCAACGACTCGCGGCACGCGGGCGCCCCGGACGCGACCCCGGTGATGGTGCGCGGCGAGTCCCAGGTCAACCTGGACTGGGGCATCACGTGGACCGGCAACCCGGACAACCTGCCGTGGCGGGACAACCCGATGCCGCCCGCGCTGGACAAGAACTGGTTCGTCGTGCGCTGGGAGGGCCAGTTCAAGGCCCCGGTGACCGGGGACTTCCGGTTCGCGGGCGCGCACACCGACGGCGCGCGGGTCTGGCTGGGCGACAAGCTGGTCTACGACAACGCCGGCTCCGCCGATCCCGGCGACGACTTCCTGCTGCCCGGCCCGCGCCGGGCCCAGGACGTCGCGCTGAAAGCCGGTCAGCTGGTGCCGATCCGCGTCGAGCTGTACCACCGCTCCGACCAGCGTCCTCGCATGGTGCTGTGGGCCAAGAGCAGCATCGGCGCCGATGACCAGCGCAGCCACAACCTCGAACCGCGGATCGTGCCGACGGAATGGCTGTTCTCCTCGGACTCGGAGTCGCTGCCGCCGGGGTGGACGCTGTCGGCGCAGTCCAGCGGCTACAGCCACGCCGAGATGCTGGACGGCTCGGTCGTGCTCACCGATGCGGCAGGCGGCAAGCACACCTGGGCCAAGGCCTCCACGGGCGGCTACACGCCCCCGGTCGGGGAGGACGGTGTGCTCGCTCTCGACAGCGCGGGCCGGATCACGGTCACCGAGGGTGACGCGGTGTCGGTGTTCAACCCCGACGGTACGCTGGCCGCGGTGGAGTCGGTGCTGGACGGCAAGAAGCCCGCGGCCCTGCAGTACCTCTACAGCGGGACGCCGCCTCGGCTGACCCGGATCAAGGACCCGGTCTCCGGCCGATCGCACCAGCTGTTCTACAACACCGATGGCAGCGACAGCTGTTACGGCGGGGTGTCCCGCCCGCCGGGTTCGGACCCGGCCCCGGCGCAGATGCTGTGCCGGATCCGCTACTGGGACGGCAGCGAGACCCGGCTGTGGTACCAGATGGGCACCCTGGCCCGGATCGAGAATCCCGGCGCGGCCATGCAGGACTTCGACTACGTCGGCCGGGCCTCGGCCAAGCAGCGCTACGACGAAGCCGGCGACAACGAGGAGGAGAAGCAGAAGGCCCTGGACAGCATCGGGCCGCTGGCCACCCTCCGCGGCACCCTGGCCTACGACTGGGTGGCCCGTCAGGCCCCGTCCGCGGAGAACGGGTGCACCAACACCGGTGACATCGCCGCCGCCTGCACGGTGATCGGCTACGACTTCGTGACCGAGCAGCCCCAGGAACCGCCGGTCCTGCGCGCGGTCCAGGTCCTGGCCCCCGCCCCGGACGGCCGCTCCAACGACAAGCGCGCCGAGCACTTCTACCAGTACTACCTCGAACGCAACCAGGCGACCGTGGCCCTGGCCGGGGTGTACGACTCGACCCGCTCCCGCACCGTGACGTACGACGACGCCGGTCGCACCCTGGTCACCACCGACTTCACCGGCGCGCGCATCTCCGCCGAGTGGAACGCCAAGGACCAGGCCACCGCCGCGGTCGACAGCGCGGGCCGACGCTCCACCACGGTGTACGACCACGCCGACCGCCCGGTCGACAGGTACGGGCCCGCGCCGGCGGCCTGCTTCACCGGGCTGACCCCCACACCCGCGTGCGCGGCCACAATGCCGCACACCCACACCAACTACGACGAGGGGCTGGCGGGGCTGGCGGCCGCCTTCTACGACAACCCCGAACTGGCGGGCGTGCCGAAGGCGTTCGCCACCGGAGTCGGCGCCACTGACGGATCGCTGGCCCGGTCGTGGGGAACGAGCCCGCCGGTCGCCAACACCGGCGGCTGGTCGGGCCGGTTCACCGGCGAGGTCGAGTTCCCCGCCTCCGGGGACTACGGTCTCGGGTTCACCGCGGTCGACGGCGTCCGCCTGTGGGTGGACGACGTGCTGACCGTCGACAGCTGGAGCGACAAGCCCGCCACCGCGGTGACCGGCAAGTACACCAACACCACGGCGGGCAGCCGGCACCGCGTCCGCGTCGACTACTACAACCGCTCCGGGACAACCGGCGCGCTGGCCTTCACCTGGGCCCCGCCCGGCGCGAGCGCACCGGCACCGGTGCCCGGGGCGAAGTTGGCGCCCCGGTACGGGTGGGCGACCAGCTCCACGACCGAGGACACCTCGGGCGGCGACAAGGAACGGGCACCGTCCAAGCGCACCGCCACCGGCTACTCCGATCCGGCGGCCGGGATCGACCCGGTGTACGGGCTCGCCGTGTCGATGACGGCGGATCCCGGGGGGCTGGGGCTGACCGCGCGGACCGCTTATGAGCGGCCGGGTGAGAAGTACCTGCGCAAGCTGGCCGCCGCCATGCCCGCGGGCGACATCACCGACCCCGACAGGCGCACGGCCACCAGCTACTACGGCGACGACGAGACCCGAACCAACCCCTGCGATCCGAGCGCGCCGGCCGCCAACCAGGGTGGTATGGCCAGGACCACCACCCAAGCCAAACCGGGTGACGGGCCGGCACTCGTCGGCGAGACGGTGTACGACGAGAGCGGCCGTGCGGTGGCCCAGCGCGTCAACGACGAAGCATGGTCCTGCACCAGCTACGACGTCCGTGGACGGGTGGTCAGGAAGACGGCTCCCGCGTACGGGGACAAGCCCGGGCGCACCGTCGTCACGGACTGGGCGGTCGGTGGCGATCCGCTGATCTCGAAGATGACCGACGACAACGGGTCGATCACCACCGTGGTCGATCTGCTGGGCCAGGAGGTCCGCTACACCGACGCCAACGGCGTGACCTCGGCCTCCACTTACGACCAGGTCGGGCGGCTGGTCGCCGACACGACGACCGTCAAGGGCGTGTCCAGCACCGTGGCGTACGCCTGGAACGACGCCAACCAACTGACCAACGTCAAGGTGGACGGGGCCACTGTCGCCACCCCCTCCTACGACGCGGCCACCGAACTGTCCGGTGTCGCCTACGGCAACGGGTCCCGTCTGGACTCGCTGGCACGCAACAGCTCCGGCAAACCGACGGCGTTGACGTGGAAGACCGCCTCGTCCACGGTCGTCGACACCGTCACCCGGTCCCGTGACAACCGTGTCACCGACGACGTGGTGACCGCGGACGGGAAGTCCGTCGCGAACTACGCCTACACCTACGACACGGTGGGCCGGCTGGTCGCGGCGACCGTGCCGCACCACCAGCTCACCTACCGGTTCGACCCGACCGACGGTTGCGGGACGGCGAAGGGCGCCGGGCAGAACACCAACCGCACCGCGTCCACCGACAGCCTCAATGGTGCCCCGGCGGTCACCACCGGCTACTGCTACGACGGCGCCGACCGGCTGACCTCCACCAACGGCGGCCTCGCGCTGGCCGCCGCGTACGACTCGCACGGTGACACGGTCAAGCTCGGGGGTGACACTCTCGGTTACGACTCCACCAGGCGGCACGTCCTGACCACGACCGCCTCCGGTACCGCGATCTCCTACACCCGGGACCCTGCGGACAGGCTGACCGCCCGCACGGTCACCGGCGCCACCGACGCGTCGAGGAACGGAACCACTCGATACTCCTACAGCTCCAAGCACGACGACGCGGACCTCATCCTGAACAAGGACGGTGGCCTGCTCCAGCGGATCGTGGCGCTGCCCGGCGGGGTGCTGCTGACCAAGAACTACGACAAGGTCGCCACCACCAACTGGTCCTACCCGAACATCCACGGTGACGTGCTGTTCACCGCGGACGGGGCCGCCACCCGTACTGGCGACATCCACCTCTACGACCCCTTCGGCCAGAACATCGACCCTGCCACCGGCGCCTTCGCCGACATCCCGATCCCCGCCACCGCCGCCGGAGGAATGGACTTCGGATGGCTGGGCCAGCATGAACGGCCGGTCGAGCACCTGGCCGGACAGCAGGCCATCGAGATGGGCGCACGCGTCTACCTGCCCGTGCTCGGTCGCTTCCTGCAAGTCGACCCGGTAGCGGGCGGGTCGGCCAACGACTACGACTACGTCAACGCGGATCCGATCAACGGCATGGACCTCGCCGGGACCTTCAGCTGGAAATCGGCGGTGCGCGTCGCGACCACCGCGGCGGAGGTGGTGGCCTACGTGCCGGGGCCGGTCGGAACGGTCGCCTCCGGGGTGGCCGTGGCCGGGCAGCTCGCACAGGGCAACAAGAAGGCCGCGGCCATGGACGCGCTGGGCATGATCCCCGGCGGCAAGCTCGCCGGCACCGTGGCCAAGACCGCGGCGAAAGAGGCCTCGACCGTGGGGAAGGCCGCCGAGGCCGTCGAGAAGACGTGCAACTCCTTCGCCCCTGACACCCAGGTGGTGATGGCCGACGGCACCGCCAAGCCCATCAGCGAGGTGCACGAGGGCGATCAGGTCAGGGCTACCGATCCCACCACCGGAACCACCGGCGGCGAACCCGTCGCCGCGGTGATCATCGGTCACGGCGTCAAACACCTGGTCGACATCGGCCTCGCGGCACCGCGACCGACGACGATCACGGCCACCGCGGGGCACCCCGTCTGGGTCCAGGGGAAGGGCTGGATCGAAGCCGGCGACATCCGCGTCGGCGATCCCGTCCGCAGCCCCACGGGTGCCGGATTCGTCAGGGTCACCTCGACGCGGGACCGGGGCGAGGTCGCCGACCAGACCGTCTACAACCTCAACGTCGGCAACATCCACACCTTCTACGTGAGCGCGGGCGAATCGTCGGTACTCGTCCACAACTGCGGCGGATCGATGCGCGCCGGCGATCTCGGATCGCTGACGCCGACGCACGGCTTGAACGCGGACAAGATGGCTGACATGAAAGGCTGGAGCAACCACGATCTGGTGAACTCCTTCAACAACCCGAAGGACGGCGGATACGCCCTGCGAACGCCGGACGGAGTCATAAAGAACGGTCACCACCGCATCGCGGAGATGCAGGGCCGCGTCGAAAACGGATCGATTTCACCGGATACGCGGGTTCGCGTGGATGAATACCGCTCGGAACTGCCGTCCAGCGGCTTCTGGTATTAGGGGCGAGTCGTGGACGGCATTCCCACGAGCGTGCGGCGAAAGCCTCGGACGGCCGTCGATGGTCCCGAATTCAACTCGTTCGCTACGCACGATGAAAGGATCCCACCGGTGACAACCGAACCATCGAGGCACAGACGGCCCTTCTGGAGGAGAGCAGCCGTCATCGCGGCGGTGTTCTGCGCAGTCGTGGGCATCATGACGTCCCCCGCCGCCGCAGGCGAGGAGAGCGACACGTCGGTCACGGCACTGATCCAGCTGACGTTCACGAACGTCAGCAACGGCAAACTCATCGACGTCCAGGGCGGATCCCGGGACGACAGCGCACCCCTCTCCGTCAACCCGACGCCCGGATCCGCCACGGCGTGGCGGATCAACACCGGCGCGACCCTCGGCTCGGGGTTCACCATCGTCAACACCACCACCGGCAAGTGCATGGACGCGGCCACGTACCGCTACCAGATGCGGCAACAGCCCTGTGACGGGCGCGCGACCGAGAAGTGGTACTTCCAACCGGTCGCCGGGTCGGCGCAGAAGGCGTTCATGCTCCGCAACGCCAACGACAACTCCTGCGTGACCGTGCAGATCCCCCCGGGCACCGACAACTGGATCTACCCCAACGCCTGCGACAACTCGGCGTACCAGCAGTGGACGATCCCCGCCGACGTCTACCAGACGGCGTGGAACACCGCCGTGGACTACGCCGCCGCCCGGTGCGCCAAGGACACCTCGACCTGCTCGTGGTCCACGACGACCCAGACGCCGCCCTTCACCCTGCCCGAGGCGTGCGTCTCTCCCGTCTGGTACAACGACACCTCCACCTCGATCCCGTGGGAATTCACACTGTCCACCTCCACGGGCTGGAGCAACACCATCGGCTTCAAACTGGGGGGAAGCCTGAACCTCGGCAGCGACGTCATCGGCCTCAAGCTCGAAGTCTCCGCCGAGGTCAACGGCGCGACCACGGTGGACCTCAAACAGGAGATGGGCAACAAACTGACCGTGTCCGTGCCCCCGCGCCAGTACGGCTGGGTCACGCTCTCGGAGCTGGCGACGAAGGCCACCGGCACCTGGACCTTCGACACCCAGGGTTTCGCGTGGACCGCCGACGACACCATCACCGTGCCCCTCAAGTACGACGCCAACGGTGGCGCGAGCATCTACAGCGCCCGCACCCGGGCGACGTTCACCAACTGCGCTGGCACCGCGTAGCAGCGCCTGACGCGCCCTGGGCGCGGCAACCCCCGTCAGGACCGGGGGTCGGCGTGCCCGGGTACGTCCGCAGCCCGCCGGGGGCAGCACGTGAGACGAGTGGGCCGGAGCCGGAAGGGCCCACTTCGATGCTCCGGCTGCGAGCGCGCGCCACCGTCCTGACCGCTGAGCTAAGCTGACCGGATCGTTCCGGATCCGGCCCCGATGGTGTCTTCAGCCGGAGCCCCGGGCCCGCCAGGATCGAGGCATGAACAGAGCGCTTCTCGTCATCGACGTCCAGGAATCCTTCCGCCGGCAGGAGAGGTGGGCGGCCGTCTCCAACCCCGGCATCGTCGGCCAGGTGAACAAGTTGGTCGCCCACACCCGCGCCGAGGGCGACCTCGTCGTCTGGATCCTTCACACCGAGCCGGGCGGCGGGACCGCCTTCGATCCCGCGCTCGGCCATGTTCGCCTGATCGACGGACTGGTCCCATCGGAGGGCGAGCCCGTCATCACCAAGACCTCGCACAACGCGTTCACCACCACCAACCTGCAGCAGCTGCTCACCGAGCGCGGCATCCGCGAGCTGGTCGTCAGCGGTATCCGCACCGAGCAGTGCTGCGAGACGACCACGCGGGTCGCCGCCGACCTCGGCTACGACGTCACCTTCGTCACCGACGCCACCGCGACCCACCCGATCGAGCACCGGGACGCACCGGCCGGGCGCAGCCTGGCGGAGATCCTCGCGGACCCGCGCACGCTCTCCACGGACGAGATCACCGCCCGCACCGAGTACGCGCTCTCGGGCCGTTTCGCCAGGATCGCCACCGTCGAGGAGCTGACCGGATCGTGACCCGAGTCGTCTTCCTGCTCGTCCCGCAGCTGCATCTGCTGGACCTCGCCGGGCCCGCCCAGGTGTTCTCCACCGCGGCCGACCTCGGTCTCGGGTACGAGATCGGCTACGTGGCCGAGCAGGAGGACGTCCCGACGGCACAGGGGCTGTCGCTTCGGGCCGCCACCGAGTGGCCGCGGTTGTCGGCCGGGGACCTGGTCATGGTCCCCGGCTGGCGCGAGCCGGTGCTGCGGGGCGACGGTGTGCTGTCGCCGGCGTCGTTGGAGCGGTTGGCCGCCCACCACACCGTCGGCGGGACGGTCGCGAGCGTCTGCAACGGTGCGACCGCCCTTGGCCGCGCCGGGCTGCTGGACGGCCGCCGTTGCACCACGCACCACGACGCGCAGGACGAACTCGCCCGCCGCTACCCGAAGGCCACGGTGGTGCGCGACGTGCTGTACGTGGTGGACGGCCGCGTGGTCACCTCGGCCGGGATCGCCAGCGGCATCGACCTCGCACTGCATCTCGTCGCCGTCCGGCACGGGCCCACAGCCGCCGCCCGGATCGCCCGTGAGATGGTGGTCTACGCCCGGCGCAACGGCGACGAGCAGCAGGCCAGCGCGATGCTCCGGCACCGTGCCCACCTCGTCGACGCCGTCCACCAGGCGCAGGACCTGATCGACGCCCGGTTCACCACCCGGCTGTGCCTCGCCGAACTCGCCGCCGCCTCCGGCGTCAGCGAACGCACCCTCACCCGCCACTTCACCAGGGCCACCGGAGTCACCCCGCTGCGCTACCAGCAGGAGCTGCGGCTCGAGCGCGCCGAACACCTCATCTCCCACGGTGCGACCACGGAGACCGCGGCCCGAGCCGTGGGCTTCCAGGACGCCCGCATGCTCCGCCGCCTCCGCGTACGGGCGTAAGACCCGGATCGGTGGGACTCGGCGAGGCTTGGCGGACGGGGGTCCCGATGTGGTGGAAGGGGATCGAGCGGTTCCGATCCCCTTCGGTCGATCCCCGCTTCGGGATCTGGGCGGGTCAGCTGTTCGTGCGGATCGTGGCGCGGATCCAGTCGGCGTAGGCGGGGGCGCTGCTGTAGAGGCCGGGGCCGGAGGAGCACGGGACGTGGCCGCCGACGCCGGGGCCGGAGGTGACGCCGATGAGTTCCCACCGTCCGCCCCGGCCGTGCTGGATCTGGGGCCCGCCGGAGTCGCCGAAGCAGGCCATCGCCTGCGGGACCCTGCTGACGGTGCAAAGCCGGGTGGGGCCGGCGTAGCCGGGGTCGCACTCGGATTCGGCCGCCCGGCGGGTGTCGAGCTGCTGGAGGTGGTCGGGGAACCTCAGGCCGCCGAGGTCGTTGGTGTCGACGACGGTGCCGAAGCCGAGCAGCCGGGTCGGGGTGCCGGGGTCGCCGGGCCGCTCGGCGATGGGGATGGGCCGTTCCTTGACCGGGCGGTCCAGGTGGATCAGTGCGACGTCGTTCTGGTTGGGCCCGGTGTTGCCTCCCTGCCGGTAGCCGGGGTGGGTGAAGGTGCCGGCGATGGCGCGGACGGTGCCGCCGGACTTGCGCTCGTCGCTGCCGATCCGGACGGTGCCGGCGGGCTTGACCAGGTTCGGGTCGACGCAGTGGGCCGCCGTCAGCACCCACTGGCGGTCGATCAGCGAGGCGCCGCAGACGCCGTCGTCCAGGCCCGGGGCCGAGACCGGGACGGAGGCCATGAACGGGTAGCGCTGTGTGGCCTCCGTCCCGTTGACGATCGCTCCGGCGCTGCCGACCGACGCGGCGGCGAATCCCGCGGCGATCGCGGAGACGGTTGCGACGCGGGCTGCGCGACGCCGTACGAGGTTTCGGCTGAGCATCAGACATCCTCCTTGGAGCCGGAGTTTCCGGCTGCCTTCAGCCTTCCTCTTCAAGATCCACACGGCTATCCGGCCAACAGGTGCGAGAACGGTGGGGATATCCCCAGGGCTGGCCGCGCGGGATCGGGCGGGCGGTCACGCTGGGGCTGTAACCCGTGGTTTTCCACGATGGTCGGGTGATCTGACCGCCGGGCAGAGTGGTGCTCGCGCCGGGGGCGTCAGCCGAACCCGCCGCACCGACCGTGGCCCGTGGCATGGATGCGTCGCGCTGCGGGTGACGCCTTTGACAAGGAGAAACCTCATGGCCCTCGCTTTCCTCCGCCGCCGCGCCGTCACCGCCGGCGCCGTCGCCCTGGCGGCGTCCGCCTTCGTGGGAGTCGTCGCCTCCGCCCCGGCGCAGGCCTCCACGTGCAGTGTCGCGGGGCACGGCGGCTCGTACATCTGTGAGTACGGCACGAAGACCGTCAAGTTCCCCAACGGGCAGCAGCAGATCTTCGTCATCGGCACCGACAACACCAAGTGGTCCCGGGTCCGTCTGGACTCCGGTTCCTGGACCCCCTGGACGCAGGGCTGAGTCGTCCGCGTGCCGGTGCGGCGCGACGGCGGGCGGGTTCCTCCTCGCCCGCCGTCGCGCCGAACGGCGGACGGCGGTTCAGATCCTGCCGAGTTCGCCCAGCCGTGCCACCAGCTGCGTGCGGCGGGTGACGCCGAGTTTGCGGTAGGCGTTGGTGAGGTGGGTCTCCACCGTGCGCCGGGCGAGGTGGTGTTCGGTGCAGATCTGCACGTTCGTCCGGCCCTGGACGGCGAGGTGGACGATCCGCTGCTCGGACGGGCTGAGCCCGGTGTCGTCGGGGGCCGCCCGGTGCTTGTCCCGGGGGGGGCATATTTCAAGCCTGAGTTCGC